>WFMQ01000099.1 GCA_015488995.1 Nitratifractor sp.
CTTCCATCTTTCGTTATTAATATATCACCTTCTTTTAAAATTATATGTTCATCTTGAATATATCTTTCGTATTCTACATATTTAGCATTATCCCAATCTATAATTCCATTTTTAAAATCAGTACCAGTTATAAGATAATATTCTCCAGTCTCTAAATGTTCATCTTGTCTTAAATTTTGCCAACCTATTCTAGCTTTCATTGAAGCTATCTCTAAAATTGGTTTCTCTTCCCACTCTCCGCTAAACTCTTTAAATCTAAGCTTTGGTACTAACTTACCCATCATACACCTCCAACCCCGATATATCTCTACCCTTTGCCATCTTTCTAAGCAGTGGACTAAGCTCTTCCATTAAAGCCAACTCTTTAACCCTTCGCTCTTTCCACCCAAGATTTAGAGGGGCTAAAAGGTCGGTAAGTGCTTCACCATCAAAGATATATCTATCGAGTATGGCATCGACAAAACTTTGAAGTTGGCTTGTCTCAAGGTTATACTTTTGGGCTAATTCATTGATGGCGTTGCTGTTTTTAGCCTCTCTAAAGGCTTCATATCCCTTTTTTATCTCCTCTTCATTTAAGGCTTTACCCACTTCTAAGCTATTGATATAGGCTATCATATCCTCTTGATTTTCAAGAAAGTTTGCATTTGATTTAAGTAAGTTTATAAGTTGCTCTTTGCTCATCTTCTGCTTTTGGGGCTCACTTGAAGCATACTTGCTTACAAGGCTCATAATGTAGTCATAGTCGATGAGTGCCGAAGCGAAGAGGACAAACTCAAAATCAAGCTGCTCGACGGCATCCGGGACATCCTGCCCTTTGTCTTGTTTCCTTTGGAGCTGTTTGGCTGTTTCGAGATACATCGACTTAAAGGCTCTTAGTTCATCGGTAGGCATTGCCGTCTCTATCGCCTCTATCTGCTCGGGCTTTAGGTCGGTGTGTTGGTCGAGTTGTGTTTTGAGGCGTTGTATCTCTTTGAAAGTGTTGATAAACTCCGCCCTTGCTTCATCGCCTTTGAGGTTGGCTACCTCTTCGGGACGGCTCTCTAAACCATGAGCACTCATAAAACGCTCTAGCCTTTGCGTCGCCTCTTTGAACTTCTCTATGGTTTTAGGGGCAGTCTCCACTAGCCATATCTCTTTTGGTGTGCTGATATCTTCACCAGAAAAGAGAGCTATGGCTTCATCGACTGCATTTTGTTGTGAGCGAAAATCTAGAACATTCCCATAAGGCTTGGTATCGTTTAGGACTCTATTGGTGCGTGAAAAGGCTTGGATAAGCCCGTGGTATTTGAGATTTTTATCGACATAGAGGGTGTTGAGAAACTTACTGTCAAAGCCTGTTAAAAGCATATCGACCACGATGGTAATGTCAATCTTTTCTTTGTGAGGTAAATCACTATTGGGGTACTTTTGATTTTTGATGCGTGTTTGCACATCTTGGTAGTATTTATCGAAATCATTTAGTGAATGGTTGGTATTGAACATTTTGTTGTAGTCATCTATAATCTCTTTCAGTGCCTCTTTTTTCAGATTTGGCTCTATTTTGTTATCTTCTCTTTCTGTAGGGAGGTCTTCTTGCAGCTGGGATACATCTTTGTTACCCTCAGCAGGAGGAGAGAAGACACAAGCGATATTGAGATCATGCTCTTGTGCCTTAAAGAGTCTAAAATACTCGATAGCATCGTTAATACTCGCCGTAGCAAACACGGCATTAAACTTTTTATCGGCTGTCGTTTTGTCATGTTTTTTTAGTATGGCATCGACGACCGATTTTTTTGAAACGGTGGCATTTTTTGGCTCTTTGCTCTCGGGCTTGAAGTAGTCTATATGAAATCTTAGTACATTGCCATCATCGATGGCATGGGTGATGGTGTAGTTGTGTAGCTCTTTTTGGAAGATATCTTTGGTGGTTTTGCGACTCGCCTCATCGCCTTCTATCATTAAACTTTGTGCATTGGCTTCAAAGATAGGTGTACCGGTAAAGCCAAAGAGTTGAGCGTTTGGGAAAAAATCTTTGATGGCATTATGATTTTTGCCAAACTGGCTACGGTGGCACTCATCGAAAATAAAGACAATCCGTTCATTGGCAAGAGGGGCAAGGGCTTCTTTGTAGTTGTTTTTGTTCGTGCCATCGAGAGCCAAACCTAACTTTTGGATAGTGGTTACGATGACTTTATCGGCATAGTCTGTTGAGAGCAATCGCTCTACCAGTGTATGAGTGTTGGTGTTCTCTTCGACACAATTTTCCTGAAACTTGTTAAACTCTTCACGCGTTTGACGGTCAAGGTCTTTTCTGTCGACCACAAAAAGCACTTTTTTGACATTGTCATCATCTTTTAAAAGGGTAGAGGCTTTAAAAGAGGTGAGCGTTTTACCACTGCCTGTCGTGTGCCAGATATAGCCATTGCCTCTATTGTCATCTATGCATTCGACGATCGACTCCACGGCATAGATTTGATAGGGTCGCATCATCATAAGCTTTTGCTCACTCTCTACCAACACCATATAGCGGCTTATCATCTCACCCAGTTTACACTTGGATAAAAAGGCATCGCTAAAGGCATGCAGTTCTGTGATTTTTTTGTTCTTTTTGTCTGCATATTGGTAGATAGGCAAAAATCGCTCATCAGCATCAAAGCTAAAATGTTTGGTGTCATTGTTGGCAAAGTAGTAAGTGTTGCTACGGTTTGAGACGATGAAGAGTTGCATAAAGCTCAGCAGGGTATTGGCGTATCCATTCCCTGCATCATTTTTATACTTGATGATCTGTTGCATCGCTCTTCTTGGGCTGATCTGCAATGTCTTGAGCTCTATCTGCACCAATGGCGGACCATTCAAAAGCACTATCACATCATAACGGTGAAAGCTGCTCTTGGTATTGATACGAAGTTGATTGATCACTTCAAAAGAATTTTTGCACCAATCTTTGATGTTGACTAACGTGTAGTGCAGTGGAGTGCCATCTTCTCGCTCAAAACTGTTGGTTTGGCGTAAAAGCTTTGACGTTTTAAACACATTGGGGCTTATGATCTGCTCCAAGAGTCTGCCAAACTCATTATCGGTTAGATTGACTCTATTTAGCTCTTGAAATTTTTGTCGGAAGTTTTGCTCTAATGTCTCTCTATCTCGGATATCCGGTCGATAGGTGTATTTTAGCTCTTTCAGTTTGCGGATGAAGTCCATTTCGATATCGCTCTCTTTGACATGACCCGCACCCTTTGGCTTGATCTCATACATCCTGCAAACTCCATTCTATATTTCCTTGAGTTGTATTATACCTTGTCTATGTTCGAAAATCCGTTGCCAACGAGATCGATGCCTCGAGAAGGTGAGGAATGGCTTCTTTTTGCCTCAGTCATATCCCCACCAAGAAGGCAGTTTTATCTCAAAACAAGAATACACTCCTGATAAACAGGTGATAATATGGAATCCATTCCTTTTGAAAATACCTGACACACAAAATACCCCTTAAACACAAAAACCCCACCGCTCCCCGCACAAAACGGGAAGCGACGGGGCTTGGAGGAGGTGGGAAAGGATGATCGAAGCTAAGGCTTACTTGATCCCTTTGGCTTCCCAGTATGTGCGGATAGCGTCTTTGGTCTCTTTGGGCAGAGGCACGTATCCGAGATCGGCAGCGGCTTTGTCACCATTTTTGTAAGACCAGTCGAAGAATGCTGTGACTTTTTTGTCCATCGCTGCTTTTTCATTGGGGAGAAGGATGAAGGTCGCGGCTACGATGGGATAGCTGGTCGCACCGGCAGGGTCACCGATGACGGCGTAGAAATCTTTGGCAGCTGTCCATGAAGCGTACTTAGCCGCATCTTGGAAAGAAGGAACGGTGGGATTGATCATGTGACTCTCTTTGTTCTCAACTTGAGCAGCAGGGAGGTTACTGGAGAGTTTGTACGAGTACTCGATGTAGCCGATAGAGTTTTTAATCTGCTTGATGTTGGCCGTAACACCGGAGTTGGATTTACCGGCGACCACTTTGGGCGCAGCCCACTCAGGTTTTTTGCTCACTTTGAACTCGGGGTTGAGTTTGTTGAGGAAGTAGGTGAAGTTAAAGGTCGTACCGGATTTGTCAGCACGGACACAGACGGTGATCGGTGCGTGGGGCAATTTGAGACCGGCATTCTCTTTGGCGATGACGGCATCATCCCAGTGGGTGGCTTTGCCGCTGAAGATCGCTGCGATGGCCGCACGGCTCAGTTTGAGCTCACCGTCTTTGATCCCGTCGATGTTGTAGGCCAGTACGATGGATCCGACAACCGCCGGGAACATGTGGAGCTTATGCTTGGCGAGTGTTTCGGGCTTGAGCGGTTTGTCCGAACCGGCGAAATCGACCATACGCTTCTCGATCGACTTGATCCCATCACCCGAACCGGTCGGAGTGTAGTTGACCTGGATGCCGGTGGCTTTGTTGTACGCCGCTGTCCAGGCTTTGTAGACCGGTGCAGGGAAAGAGGCTCCGCGCCCTTTGAGTGCTTCAGCCGAGAGGATAGAAGTGGTAGCAACCGAAAGAGCGATCGCTGCAACGGCAAGGTGTTTGAGTGTCATGGATGTGTCTCCTGAAATGAATTTACGGTCGCATTGTAAGGGAAGAGGGTTACAGAACGGTTACAGACTGGCTACAGGATGGTAACACATGGGAGGATGATGGAGGGGACGGGATGCCAACGGATTGGGGTCAAGGGTGGGCGCGGTGTGTGGGGTCACTTGACCCCCTTGTGATACCCCATCGCCAATACCATCGATACGATTCCGAGGAGGTGAGTGTTGGGGAGCCAATCCACCCAGCTCTCCCACCCAAAGAGCGAATCTTGTGCCAGTAACAGCAGGGCACTGACACCAAAGATCAGCCGCTCAAACCAGCGCATGGGGCGATCCCAAAACCCCTCGACGGTGGCGGTAAACATCAGGATACCCGCCAAGGCGACGATGAAGACTTCAAACCGCTCTCCCCAAGTGCCCGAGACCAGTGGCGAGAAGGCAAACAGTGCGGGGATGATGTAGAGTCCCTTGCCGAGCTTCCAGGCTTCGAGTCCGGTGCGCATGGGGGGTGTCCCGGCGATCCCGGCGGCGGCGAAAGCGGCGAGGCAGACTGGGGGAGTGAGGTTGGAATCCTGCGAGAGCCAAAAGATGATGAGGTGTGCCGAGAGGAGGTACATCGTCATCTCCGGTACCGTCACCCCCGCAGCAGCCAGAGCTGCCATCTCGGGAGAGAGCATGAGGCCGAGCAGTGCCGGAGCCGAGAGGACCGCCAGGACGATGTAGCTGGCGGTGACGGGCAGGCCCATCCCGAGAAACAGTGAGGCGATGGCGACGAGGATGAGGGCGATCATCAAGCTGTTGCCCGACCACTCCATGATGAGCTGAGAGAAGGTCACGCCGATGCCGGAGATGTTGATGATCCCGACGATGATCCCGACGGAGACCAGCAGCACACCGGTGACGATCATGTTTTGGGTGCCCATGGCGAGTGCGTCGAGGATATCACGGGGGTACATCCGTTTGCCCCGGGTCAGCCAAGAGGCAGCGATGATGGCGAGGATCGAAAACCCGGCGGCATAGGTGGGGGTAAATCCCTTGATGAGCAGCACCATCAGCACCGTCAACGGGATGAAAAAGTGGGATCCCTCGCGGAGAATCGGCCACACTTTCCCCCCCTCTCCTGTGGCAGCGATGCCGTGCTTTTTGGCGTGGATGTGGATGTAAAACGAGATCGACGAGAAGTAGAGGATCGCGGGGAGGATGGAGACCAGTATGATGGTGGTAAAGGGGATCTGCGTCATCTGTGCCATGACGAAGACCCCCGCCCCCATGATGGGGGGCATGATCTGGCCGCCGGTGCTGGCGGCGGTCTCTACCGCAGCCGCAAAGATCGGCTTGAAACCGTTTTTGACCATCATCGGGATGGTGATCGAGCCGGTGGAGACGGTGTTGGCGACCGCTGAGCCCGAGATCGTCCCCATGAGTGCTGAGGAGAAGACCGCCACATGCCCCGCTCCGCCCCGAAAACGGGAGGTGAGCACCCGGGAGAGATCGACGATGAAATCCCCCGCACCCGACTTCATCAAAAAGGCGGCAAAGAGCATGAACATGAAGACATACGAAGCGGAGATATTGGCGATGAAGCCAAACAGCCCCTCTCCCGTGTAAAAGGCGCGGTAGAGGAACCGCTCGACGGTCATCCCAGCGAAGGCAAAGACGCCGGTCATGTATCGCCCGAGGAAGAGGACGTAACCGATGGCGAGTAGCATCAGGATCGGGATGATCCACCCGGTCGTACGTCGGACGACCTCAAGGGCGAGGAGGATGGTGGCACCGGCGACGACGAGGTTGAGCGGGTGCATGACGATGCTGCCGCTGCGGGTGTAGATGGATTCCTCGGTCGCCATGATGAAGAAGAAGGGTACCAGTGCCAGTACGGCAAGCACCAGGTCATACCACGGGATGATCTCCGGGTCACTCCCCTTCCGGGCGCGGTAGAGGAGGAAGCCAAGTGAAGCGAGGAAGGAGAAGTGGGCGGCATTGAACCACAAATCACTGATGCCGCCCCGGAGGTTGATGTAAAAATGAAACAGCGCGATCAACGCCGCATAGACGGTGATCACGCCGAGAAGGGAACTTCGACGCATGACGGGTGGTTATTTGGCAATCAGGCGATCGGGGATTGTGATCCCTTTTTCGCGGTAAAACTTGGCCGCACCCGGATGCAACGGCATGGGGAGCCCGGCGATGGCTTTCTCCAGTGCCATCGCTTTGGTCGCCTTGTGGACGGTGTTGAGGAACGGGAGGTTCTCGTACATGGTTTTGGTCAGGAGATAGACCGTCTCATCGGGGGTGTCTTTGGTGGCGACGAGCAGGTTGGGCTGGGCGATGGTGTTGATCGCTTTGTTCAGGCCGGGATACGATCCTTTGGGGATGACGTAGCGGTTCCAGACGGGGAAGACTTTTTGGATTTTTTTGATTTGATCGTCGGTAAATTCGAGGATGGAGATGGTGTCGGCCCCGATGTTGGCAAACGCTTGGGTGACGGCACTGGCGGGCACGCCGGCGGGGATATTCATCCCTTCGACTTTACGATCCTGTAGCGCTTTGGCACTGGGGCCGTATCCCATGTATTGCTGGTTCATTTTGGTGGGGTCGAGTCCAAGGGCACCCATGATAGTTTCCCCTGAGACGCGGGTGCCGGAGTTGCGCTTGCCGATGCTAAAGGGTTTGCCGTAGAGGTTTTTCAGATCCATGATGTTGCCGGTTTTGGCATAATCGTTGTAGACGACAAATTGCTCAACATTCTGCCAGAGCATACTGACCGATCGGAGGTTCTTGCGCGGTTTCCCTTCGTACTTGCCGACCCCCTGCCACGCCATCGAGCCAAACAGCCCCTGGAGGATCGCGAAGTCCACTTCACCTTTGTCAATCATATCGACGTTTTCGCCGCTGCCCGCACTCGTGACAGCGGAGAAGGTCATGTGGTATTTTTTGGCCAGCTTGAGACTGGCGATCGTGGCGATCCCCACCCCGACCGGGTAGTAGGTGCCCCCCGTGCTGGCAGTGGCGATGATGTATTTCTGCTCTTTCTTGCCGGCGTAGGCACCGGTGACCATCCCGGCTGCGATGAGAGACGCGAGAGTGAGTTTGCTGAGGAAGTGACGACGTTTCATGAGTGTTCTCCTTTGGAAATGAACACCGATTATAGTATAAATTGTATTAATATTGTATTGAAGTTTATTCGATGATGTACCCTTTCCCTTTGTACGACTGGACAAAATCATCCGCTCCGAGTTTGTCCTTGAGACGCTTCATGATGGCACGGAAGGTGGAGTCGGGCTTGTCGGTGGTACCCCAGAGCTCCTGCTTGAATTGATCCATCGTGACGATCTTCCCCCGCATACGGATGAGGAGGTCGAACAGGTGGGTCTCCTGCTGTGTGAGCTTGACAAGTACGCCGTCACGATAGAGCAGCTTATCTTCGAGGTTGTAGTGGTAGTGCTTGTTGATCCGGCTGGTGTTGGACTTGGCTTCGAGCACCTCTTCTTTGGCCTTGCGGAGCATCTCCATGACATTATCGACGTTGAGAGGCTTGAGGAAATACCCCAGCACCTTGAGATCGATGGAGCGGTGGAGCTTCTCCTCATCCCGATAGGCAGAGACGATGATGAGGTGCTGTTTGGGGTCGAGGGCATGGATCGCCTCGAGCATGCTCATCCCATCAAGACCGGGCATGTTGAGATCGGTCAAGACGAGATCAAATGGTCGCCCCTCCCTGCGATATTTTTTGTAGGTGCCAAGCCCCACTTTTCCGTCTTTGGCGACGACCACCTCCTCAAAGATGGTGTTGAGATAAAAGCCGAGAATCTCCCGGGCATCCTCTTCGTCCTCGCAGAGCAGCACGCGTGTATGGATCATGGCGTTCCTCCTTGGAATGTGATGGTAAAAGCGACACCGTCGTCTGTGTTGGTGGCGACGATCTCCCCTTGCATATTGTTTTCGAGGATGGTACGGGTCATGTAGAGTCCGATTCCCGTCCCTTTGTCCTCAAACTTTGTGGTAAAATAGGGCTCAAACATCCGTTCGAGCACCTCCGCCGATGCTGGGCCACCGTTGTTGGAGAGGGTGACCCGATGTGTGCCAAACTGAATGCGGATTTCCCCTTCAAGTTCGGGCTCCTCCTCTCGGCGCAGGAGAATAGCATCTTTTGCATTGGCCAGTATATTCAAAATTGCCTGACGAAACTCATTTTTATGCCCCTCAATTGCAAAAGAGTCTCCCAATAGTTTCACTTTGATGCTGTTTTTGTCAAATTGGGTCTCCATGATCGCGAGGGTCGATCCAATCGCCTCCCCAATATCAAAGATCGTTTTTTCGCGGGACGGTTGGTAGAAATCCCGAAAATCATCGATCGTCTCTGACATAAAAGTGATCTGCTTCCGGGCACGTTGGACGTAGCGGTCAAGCATGGGGCGGGTGAAGTCGGGGGTGTCGATGTTGTCCCGGATAAAGTGGAGGATGAGGGTGATGTTGTTGAGCGGTTGGCGCCATTGATGGGCGATGGAGCCGATCATTTCCCCCATGGCAGCGAGTTTATTTTGTTGGATGAGGAGTTTCTGCTTCTCTTGATTTTTGGCGACCTCTTTTTCGACGAGACGGGTGAGACGCGCGGAGGTCTCTTTCTGTTCGCTGATGTCCATGCTCATCATCACAAACCGATTGGGATCTCCTGCTTCATCCCAAAAGACTTTGCCTCGGCCGAGCATCCAAAGATACGCACCCGATCGAGTGCGGAGACGGTATTCGCAGATCAAGTGCCCTTTTTGCGGTGTGGTTTTGTGCGCCTCCAGAGCCTCAAGCACTTGCGGGGTATCTTCCGGATGTATCAGGGAGAGCCAGGCATCAAACGACTGAATCTCTCCAGGCTTGTAGCCGAGGATGTCGAGCCACTTCTGGGAAAAGAAGGTTTTTCCGGTCTTGAAATGGGTATCCCACAGGCCGTCGTTGGAGGCGATGACGGCCAGCTCATAGCGCTCTTTGAGGCGTTGGAGGCGGGCGTGAGCTTGCTTGAGACGTTTGCTGTAGCGTCGGAGAATGGTACGGATCATGTTGGAGAATGTCCGGGCAAAAAGGAGCATCAGACTGCCGACGGCGAGGATGATGGCGATGAGATACCGCTCCTTTTCGGTCAGCTCCTGATGGATCTGTTCCAAGGCACGGGCGAGTTGGTGTCCCGTCTGGGCGATGCCGACGGAGAGGAAGAGTCGTCCCAGTGTGTGGAGCCCCTGCGCTGCTTCCAGCCTGAGAGTGGGGTTCCACGCGCCACGATGCTGCCGGTTAAATGTCCGGTGCCCGATGGGGTCATAGAGCCAGAAATAGTATCCTTTGGGGGCGAGTGTGGGATCGCTCACACTCTCCATCAGCGCATCGAGGGTGATGCTCCGCAGATCATCGACCCGAGAAAACACACCGAAGAAGAGGGCATCATCCCCCGTACCGATCCGCTCGAAGTCGCTCAGCTGGATGGTTTTGTCGAGGTCGTTTTTCCACGAGAGGGCGGAGTGCTTCCCCTGTGAGAGGATGTACATCATGGTGAGGGTGAGACGGCTGGGGTCTGGGTGGCGATTGTTGAAAATAAGGTGCGCAATTTTTTCGAGCTGTTTCTGACCGTAGAGGAGTGTGTAGTGGGCATCGAAGAGTACGACAGTGACCGGATCGGCACGCTCCATCTCGTGGATGAAAGGGCGCAGACGTGGGAGAGGTTTGGGTGCCCCCAGCCCCCGATAGACCCCTTCGAGGAGGTGAAGGTTACGCTGGAGTCTCTGCTGTACCCGGGAGCGATCGGCGGTGATCTGCCGATGGACAGTCTCCAGATAATGGTCGAGATGTTGCTGACGGGTGCTCCGTTCCTTTTGCTTGAGGAGGGCGATGCGGCTCTCGAGACGGTGGTCGATCACGAGATGAGCCGTCACGATCGAGAGAAACATCAACAGGAGGATAAACAGCGGAGGGACATACATGAGAATCTTCTCAATCTCGGATAGGGTATGGATGCGTCGATGCATGGGTCTACTCCCTGGGGCTGGACGGATGGAGTGTCCGCAGGTGTGCGTCTTTGAGTCCGGTCAGGAGCGGTTCGCCGTCGGCATTGACCCGGAAGACTCCGTAGCGGGCTTTGGTATAAACGTGACCGGTGCCCTCTTGGAAAAAGAAAGCATTGGTGGCGATCTTGATGTGCCCATTTCGCTGACGGTAGCGCAGGATGAGATCTCCAGGTTGAAGCGTTTGGCCGACAAACGGGGCGACATAGGTGGCGGTGCAATTGTGTTCGATGTGCAGCAGGATTTGGCCGTCGGTGTTGCCACGCACTCCCCTCGTGTCAAGATCTTTTCGGAGGGTGTCAGCCAGTGCATAGCGCAGTGCCATATAGTCCCCCTGCATCAAAGAGCGGGGATCGACCGGAGCGAGGGCGAGGCAGACGGTGCGGCCGTGGGCGAGGTGCTGCTCTTTTTGGTAGAGGGAGAGATTGACAAGGATGAGGATCACGATCAGTGTGAGGAAGACCCCTGCTTTTCTATAGAACATCTTTGGCTCCTTCCCGGTGTTTGAGCACGGCGTATGTGGTCAGTAGAACAGCACCGACGGCGATCAAGAGAGCGGATTTGACCAAAAGGGTCGTTTGGAGGGTGTCATAAAATCGCCCCACCGTCCAGAGCAATGCGGCCAGGCTCATCCCCTGCAAAAGCCGGTTGCCCCGTGCAAATCCGACGATCAGCAGGGTGAGTGCCACTATGAGGCCGTGCATCCAGATGGAGAGGAGCGAGAGTGGGAGCAGGGGAAGCAAACGTGTGAAAAGGGTGAGGGTAGACCCCTGCTTCCCGTTCCGTGTGAGGATGGTGACGGTGTAGAGCATGATGGCACTATTGAGTAGGGCGGTCATGCCAGGATGGTTGAGGCCGAAGTGCAATTGTGAAGCATGATCTACGAGGAAAAATACTTCCCCGACATGGGTTCCAGTGCTCCAGAGCAGTGCCAGACTCAGACCGTATCCCGCTGCCTGCTTGAGCCGGATGGCATCCGGGGGATACCATTCATGCATCCAGATCCATACCGTGAGACCGAGGAGCAGTGGCGTAGCGACCGTACTGATACCGAGGAGTGTCGCCGCATGGATCAGCACCAGCCCGGCCACCCCTGCTGAGATAAGCCGGTGGAGATACCAGGGAACCGTGATCAGCAACACCCCTTCCATCCCTGCGACGGCAAGCCACGGGAGAGGGTCGGCATAGGGTCTCCCCCATTGGAACACGGCCAACCCAACCAGAATCTGCCCCGCCAACGAAAGGGTCAGTGCACCGTGCTCCAGAAACAGCGTCGTCGTGGTGCGTCTCAGTACACGCGCAGCAAGGATCATCAAAAGCAGCCCCACCCCAAGCAGCGCAACAGGGGTATTCCATAACCGATGGAACATCGCGCCAAGCATCAGCAAGAAGAAGAGCGAAGCCAGCCAGCCTGAGAGCGCGTGCAGTATCTGGACAAACCAAGGGATGGGGGTCGTCGCTTCCACCTTTGTGTGGGGGGGTGATCCCTCCGAGAGGAGGCCCGCTTGTCGGAGTGTGGTGAGCAAATCTGTCATCTCAGCCATTGTCTGCCTCCCAGCTTTGTGCGGTGTTTCGCAGCCATGTGGCAGCACCCGATCCGGCAAAAATCAATGCCAGTGCCATGATCAGGAACCCTCCGGCTTCATACAAATGTGAGTCAAACAGTACCCTGCCGAGAAAAGCAATGCCTACCATGATCACAGAGAGGCATCCTCCTGCGAGCAAAAAAAGGTCGCGAATGTGCCGGCGGTAGATCCAGCAGTGGAGGACAATCCACACGACCCAGACCATCCCCCACATCACATGCCCATGCCGGAAACCCTCCACGATCGCATCGAGTGCCAGTGTGGTCGCGGCTGTTCCGGTCAGCATCGCCACGATGCGTACCCCGATCCGTGGCGTGTCCGAAGTCGCCCGTCGGCGGTATTCCCAAGCGATCAGCACCAGTGCATTGAAAAGTACCATCGCCAGAGCCGTGCCCCGTGTCTCTGCAAAAAAGAAAAAATGGAACAGACTGAAGTAAAGAACAATCGCAACGTTGACGATCCCGATCCAGAGCACCCACAGTGGTTCAAAACGCCCCAGCACCCCCCACGGTAGAATCAACACTCCCCAGGTGGCAAACAGTTGCCACGTATCGGCTCCAGTCTGATAGGTCTGCCCAAACAGTGCCAGCAGTGCCCCGACGAGGATCGCCGCCCCTGTCAGGGAGAATTGTCCGATGCGGGAGTGCAGGTCGTACCGCAACAGCGGAAGGAGTGAGGCGACCAGCGCCCCTTCGACGAGGGCAAATTTTCCAAATTTTCCGAGAGTGTCCCAATTGTATGCGACGAAAAAGACCACCCCCAGAGCCATGGAGAGGATGCCAAGACCCAGCAGCAGTCTTTCGATGAAACGGTACCAGTCGCGTCGTCCGGGAAACACACCAGCTGCCTGCATGGCGGCTTCTGCCTGTTTCGGGTCAAGTCGCCCTTGATCGATGAGGTGAAGAATTTGGCTACGTGCAGAAAACATGCGACTCCTTTGGGGGAGTATTATACCATGTGGGTTGGAAATGTAGAAAGGAAAAATCAGGGATTTGGGTGGCGATATTGGGGACGCGACTTCAGTCGCGTTCAGTAGGACTGAAGTCCAAACACCATCGGTTTGGCGTAGTGTGCAACAACGCACAAAAATCGCAACACGATTTATCCGGAAGTAAAGGCATCAGCCACACTCTGGGGAAGGTGTATTTTTGTACGTTGAGCGGGATCAAAAGTCTTTACCCCGGTATTTTGATCTCTTTCGCTATCTGTCACGTCTACCGTAAGTTTCCTCTTTACAGGTTTGGATTCGATGGAAGTGAAAAGATCAAACCAGAAAATGCTATAATGAATTTTAGAAATCTACATTGAATACAAAATGAATAAAAAGGAGACTTGAGGGATGAATAGGGATGAAATATTGTACAAATTGTCAGATCATAAATCCATCATTGAGAAAAAATTTGATGTGGAAAAAATTGGTCTATTTGGAAGCTATGCTAAAGGTCAGCAAACCCAGGAGAGTGATATTGATATTTATGTTGAGTTTAGACATAAAACGTTTGACAACCTTGCAGGACTTTGGAATTATCTTGAAAATTTGTATCAAAAAAAGGTAGACCTCTTCCATAAGCATAAAAATAATAATAAAGTCATTTTATCAAATATACAAAAAGATGTGATTTATGAATAAGGCAAATACCTTAGAGCTATTAAACTTTATCTTAGAGAGTATCAAGATGATTGGTGATAGATTTGAGGATATTGGTAGCAGTGACGACTTTATGTACGATGCAGATGGTCTGATGAAGCTGGATGCTATTTCCATGCGTTTACAGTCTATCGGCGAGGCATTAAAAAATATAGACAAGAGAGACAGAGCGTTTTTACTCGAAGTTGCCGGCAAAAACTATTGGAGCAATATTATCCGAACGCGAGAGATAATTTCACATCACTATATAGATATAGACTCTGAGACAGTTTTTATGATTTGCGATGAAAAATTAGATGATTTGGAACGTAAAGTATCATTGATGATTGATAAGATCATGGGGAGCGAGGTACGGTAGCGTAGGGTGTGCAACAGCACACCAAAATCGCAACGCGATTGTCAAAATATCCCCAGTATGTGACCGTTGGAAGGTGCGCAATTGCGCACCCTACGCGAGAGAGTTTTATACGCGTGCCTCTTCGCGGCGTTGGAGGTATTCCCACTTGTCGTCGATGTCCTTTTGGATGCGATCGATGACGTGGCGGTTTTCGGGCTTGAAGAGGTGCTTGTATCGCCCTTGTGCTCCGAGATAGTCTTCGACTTTGACGATGTTTTTGGGGCGGTAGAGGATGTTGAGTTCGCGCCCTTCGATGATCTCGTAGATGGGGAACATCAGAGAATCGGTCGCCAGATCGGTGACGTGGATGGTGTCTTTGGGGTCAAACTTCCACTCGGTGGTACAGGCTGAGACGGTGTTGATGAAGCAGGGGCCTTCGGTATCGAGGGCTTTTTGGAACCCTTTGGCCATGATCTTCCATTTGTTGGGAGCCAATTGGGCGACATAGGGGGCACCGTGTGCCGCCATGATGGAGACAATATCTTTTTTCTTCTGCTTTTTCCCGTAGCTTTCACTTCCAGCTTGTGCCGTCGATGTGTTGGCACCAACGGGGGTAGAGGAGGAGCGTTGCCCGCCGGTGTTGGCGTAGTTTTCGTTGTCAAGGACAATGTACGTGAAGTCGTGTCCCCGTTCCATGGCACCAGAGAGCCATTGGAAACCGATGTCATAGCTTGAGCCGTCACCACCGAATGCGACGAATTTGACGGGAGCATCGGGGTCTTTGAGGGTGCCCTTTTTCTTGCGGGCTTTGTACATCGCCTCCGCACCGGAGATCGCCGAAGCAGCGTTCTCAAATCCGATATGGATCCACGAAGTGTCCCACGAAGTGTAGGGGTACACCGCCGTGGAGACTTCGAGACAGCCAGTGTTGGCACTGACGACAAGGTTGTCGTCTGTGGCGTTCATCAGCTCACGGACGATCATCGAGTGGGCACAGCCCGGGCAGAGGAGATGTGCCCCCTCAAACCGCTCGTTGACGGTGGAGAATTCTTTCAGGTTTTTGATAGATGTGATCGCCATACTTAGCTCCTTTTGGTCTCAAAAAATCCGAGTTTGGGCCCGCGAAGACCGCTAAACTGCTGGATGGGTGTGGTGATGTGCCCCGCATCGGCATGGGCTTTTTGCTCTTTGAAGATCCGCTTGGCCTCCTCGACGGAGAAGTCGCGGCCACCGAGTCCGTAGATAAAGTTGGTGATCGACGGGCGGTTCTGAGTGGTATAGGCTGCGGCACTGATTTCGTTGTAGAGGGCACCCATGGCACCCCCCGGAGACGACTTGTCCATCACGGCCAAGGCTTTGAGCGGACTGCCATCGATGACATCACGGATGACATCATACGGGAAGGGGCGGAAGACACGGGGTGCGATGACCCCGGCTTTGATCCCCTCTTCTTTGCGGAGCTCTTCGGCGGCGAGGAGTGCCGTTTCGACGGAGGAGCCCAGAGCCACGATGGCCACTTCGGCATCCTCGAGGAGATAGGTCTCGACCCGCTTGTATTCACGACCGGTGAGGGCTTTGAAATCGGCGAAGACTTCATCGATCACGGTACGAGAGTCCATGAGGGCTTTGTGCTGCTTGGCCTTGTGCTCAAAGTGCCAGTCCTCTTCGGTCTGGGCACCGTGGGTCACGGCACGGGAGAAGTCAAGCATCTCATCGACGGGGACATAGTCGCCGACAAATTTATAGGCCACTTCGTCTTGCAGGGGGTTGACTTTTTGGGCTTTGTGCGAGGTGGTGAAGCCATCCTGGTGCATCATCACGGGCAGGCGGACATCGAGGTGCTCCCCGATCCGAAACGCACACAGTGCCAAATCGTAGGCCTCCTGCGCGTTGAACGCATCGAGGTTGATCCATCCGGCATCGCGCCCGAGGTACATATCGGCGTGATCGCCCCGGACATTCAGCGGAGACGCCAACGCACGGTTGACCACGGTCAGGACGATGGGCTGACGCATCCCCGAGGCTTGGTAAAGCACCTCAGCCATGAGGGCAAACCCCTGAGAGGATGTCGCCGTCGCGACGCGGCCACCGGCAGCAGCCGCACCGACACAGGCGGACATCGCTGCATGCTCCGACTCGACCATGACGAACTCACCATC
>WFMQ01000100.1 GCA_015488995.1 Nitratifractor sp.
GTGCATTCTCATGGCTCTATACCCACAAAGCATCGGTACGTCTCACCGCCGACCGACTCCTCCTGCGCCTCTACGTCGTCGGGACGGTGACCCGCTACGCGATGATGGGACGCTTCGTCTACATCTTCTCGGTCTTACTCGATGCTGGGGTTCCGCTCATCCTCGCACTCGAGACGGCGATCCACATCGTCGACAACACATGGATCCGGCACCACCTCGAGACCATCACCCACTCGATCACCTCGGGACAGCCCCTCTACAAAGCCTTCCAGGAGAGCGGACAGTTCGAGCCCATCGCGATCCAGATGCTCAAGACCGGCGAAGATGCTGGATCGATGCCCGAGATGCTCACCCGGATCGACAAATACTACACCGACCGGTACGATCACATCGTCGCCAATGTCTCCACCCTGATCGAGCCGCTTCTGATCCTCGCGCTGGCCGGCTTCGTCATGATCCTCGCTTTGGGGATCTTCCTCCCCATGTGGGACATGGTCTATCTCGCAGATTGAGGGGGGGAGTATGGAGAGTGAATCCGGCACCATCATCGTCGCCATCCTGAGCACCCTCATCCTCTCGATGACCCTCTGGATCATCCGCACGCTGACACGGATGTGATCAGCAGGACTGCCGTCCCGTCACTATCAAAGAGGAGGACAAAAGTCCCGCCTCCACAATCGCATCAACATCCGCTGGTGTTCAGCAGAAACGTCCCATTCCCCTCGTCGTATTTCCAGCAGCGCCCTTGGCACGGCTTGTCGTCGAGGCAATGGTCGGTACCCGAGGTGGGATCGGACGCAGGACCATAGAAGGTGATATTGTCGTCCTTGGCAGACCAACCGATGCGATCGGCGCTCTTGAGGATGTGATTGAGGGGAGAGGTGGTGGAGGCACCGAGCGTCCCCTTCTCGGGGAAGCCGGTCGTAGCATTGAGATCGCTTGAGGGGAGATCGTATCCGCAGGCAAACGCCCCCTCATTGACGACCCACTCTCCATGGCAGCTCTCAAGTGCACTCTGCACCGAGGCTGCCGTCGAGAGTTCGGCCGTGATACGCGCATTGTCCTGGAGGTGGGAGAGCCTCGGCACCGCCACCGAAGCCAGCACCCCGATGAGGACGATCACCGAGACCAGCTCCATCAGGGTAAAGGCAGGGCGAGGGGTCATACGCGTGATGGGTTAGTTGAAGTCGATGGTTGAGGCGTTGATCTCATCACAGTTGGTACCCAGTTTTGGGAGAGCATCATAGGGTGCATCACATTTTGTGACGTTGACGTCGATTTTACCCGTACCAGGAGCCGTAGAGCCATGTCCAAGAGTAAATTCGACGACCAGCAAGCCATCGCTGGAAGTATAAGTCGCTTTTGCACGAGAAGCACTCTCAACTGCCCAACGACTGCCTTTGAAATCGTAGATATCATCTATATGCAAGTCACCTACAGCAGATGCATCCTTGTTGTTCAGCTCAGTTTCATTCAGATAAGCCCCTTTTCCCGATGTATTCAAGTCATTGACAGCTTGGAGGACATTGGAAGCTTCCGCATTTTGCTTGAGGTGGGTAAACTTCGGCACCGCTACCGCTGCCAAAATCCCCACAATAACGATCACGAAGATCAACTCTACGATTGTAAAACCATATCGCATCTTTGACATAATTAACTCCTTGGGTGTGTTGTATTACGGATGAGGAGAAGCTCCCCCTGCACCGCATGGCCGAATTATAGCACAGTATTTGTCAAATTATCGTCAAAATGTCTCTCCAGGCTCGAAACAGACCTCCCCATATCCAACTTAAGCAAATTCACGATACAATCCCCCTCTAAAACCTTGATCCATCTCACTATCAACTCAAAGGCATTCTGTTGGAACAAAACGACCTCAATAAGCGACTCATGCTCGCCCTCGTCCTCTCATTTGTGATCCTATTTGGATTTAGCTATCTTTTCCCTCAGGCCAAGCCGGCACCCCGTGATGCCAATGCCACGGCAACCCCAGCACACCAAGTCGCCCAGGGAACCGCCCCTGCTGCTTCACCGGCCGCGCCGGCACCATCGGCCACGGCGGAATCCAAGGCGGTGACCCCGACCCCAACACCCCATCCAGCCACACCGACCCACGCAACGCCGATCGCCACGATCCATGCCCCCGACTTCGTCTGGACGATCGACCCCTTTGGTCGCATCGCCAGTGCCCAACTCCTCGAAAAAAAATACCAGACCGAAGCAGGAAAACCCCTTGAGCTGTTTGACCCCAAGCAGGTCAAGCCGCTTGAGGTGCGCTTCAGCGATGCCGCGCTCAATGCCGAAGCCTTCCAAAAGCCCTACACCGCTTCGGCATCGGATGTGACCCTCACCGACGCACCCAAGACCCTCACCCTGACCCAGGTACTCAGCGGCAACACGGTGACCAAGACGCTCACCATCTACCCCGACGGCCACTACGATCTCACCGTCCATACCGACACACCGGCCGACTTCTTCGTCACACCGGGTCACCGCCCCGAAGCCGACCATGCCCGCTACATGCTGGTACGCGGTGCGATGATCCGCGACAGCAAAGGGGTCAGCACCACCATAGAAGATGGCAAAGCCGAGCAAGCCGTGACCATCCCCGACGCGACCATCGTCTCGGCGTTTGACCGCTATGCCGCCTCACTCTTCTACCGCTTCGATGCCCCCCTGCCGGCCACCCTCACCCCCGAAGCCGACCAAAACCCTCTCCCCTTTGTCACGGGCAAGGGCACCCTCACCCTCCACGGCTACCTCGGCCCCAAAGAGTATCGCACCCTCCAAAAGCTCAACCCTCAGCTCACCGATGCGATCGAGTTTGGGTGGTTTACCTTCCTCTCGCGCCCCTTTTTCAAGGTGATGGTCTGGATCCATGACTATGTGGGCAACTGGGGGTGGGCGATCGTCCTCTTCACCCTCCTCGTCAAGCTCATCCTCTTCCCCCTCTCCTACAAAGGGATGATGTCGATGAACAAGATGAAAGAGCTCGCCCCCAAGATGAAGGCACTCAAGGAGAAATACAAAGGCGACCCCGCCAAACTCAACCAGCAAACCATGGCTCTGTACAAAAAACACGGTGCCAACCCCATGGGGGGATGTCTGCCGATGCTGTTGCAAATCCCGGTTTTCTTCGCCCTCTACCGGGTCTTGCTCAATGCCGATGAACTCCATGGGGCTCACTGGATCGGCTGGATCACCAACCTCGCCGACAAAGACCCCATCTATGTCCTCCCCGTCCTCATGGGAGCCAGCATGTGGCTGATGCAAAAGCTCCAGCCCAACACCATGACCGATCCCATGCAGCAAAAGATCTTCCAGTGGTTCCCCGTCATCATGACCTTTTTCTTCCTCACGTTCCCAGCAGGACTGGTGCTCTACTGGCTCACCAACAACCTCCTCTCGATCGGTCAACAACTCATCATCAACCGCGCCTACGCAAATCACAAAGCCAAAACCAAGGCAGACGACGCGGCGTGACACTTTTGGAAAATATTTAAGGATTATCTATGAAAAAAATCGAAGCCAAAACGCTCGAAGAAGCGTACGCAAAAGCCGCCGAGGCTTTTGACTGCTCCATCACCGACCTCGACTACGAGATCGTCCAGCACCCGACAGGAGGCTTCCTCGGAATCGGTGCCAAACCTGCCATCATCGTCGCTGCCTACCCTGCCCACACGCCTCCTGCTGCAAAGCAAAGTACCCCTTCGACCCCCTCACCGGCACCCACGTCTGCACCCACAACACCCATGGCATCCCACGCTCCCAAACCTCAGGAGGAGACCCCTCCTGCCCCGATACACGCTGTCTCTTATACACATATCCGAGCCCA
>WFMQ01000101.1 GCA_015488995.1 Nitratifractor sp.
GTGGAGACAAGGCATCACCACGATCCTACGCCACCACCACCACCGCCGCCGCCAGCGAAGCTTCCGCCACCGCTGAATCCGCCGCTCTCGGAGGGGGGTGGGGTGGTTTGGCTTGCGACGCGGTCACGAAAGGTATTGATGTGTCGGATGTCCCCGTCATACCAAGCCGGCGGTGGAACATCCAGTGCTTCGTAAAAAGAGAGCCAGTGTGTGTTGAGCCCGAACAGTACGGCGTAGGGGAGTCCCCGGTCGAGATAACTCGGATCTTTTGTTAGGAAACGGCGGATGCGATCCTGCTCGACATGCTTCATGAAATCCCGGTAGCCAAGCAGATGGCGGTAGGTCGCCAGCCCCTTTGGGGTAAACATACCGATCTTCCGGTACACATAATATATGGCGACTGCGAGTATCGGCACCACGATCATCGGTGAACGGAAGAGGGTACTGATAATGTGGCCATCAAAAGAGGTGGAGAAGCTGATCATGCTCCCCACAAGCCAGACCCCCCCAAAAAGGATACCCGAATAGGTGCGGGTGTGGATGGAAGTGAGCAGGGTGTAGGCACCCACCCCGATAAAGAGTGAACCTATGCCCACGAGAAGCACAGGCTCAAAACCAAACAGCATGAAGGTACTGATGCCTGCCAACCCAATCAAAACCGCTGCGACACCGCCGACGACCATGAGAAATCGTCGGCGGGTTTGTTGGGGATTGGCACGCATTTGTCCCGAAGAGACGCTCCAGTCATAGAGCATTTCATTCAGCGTGCCCAGCTCCCGATTGACCCGTTCGGCACGGGCGGCATCCTGCGTCTTGACAAGGTACGTATCGGTGTTTTTGAACAGCACGTGGTCGAGGAGGTAGAGCTGGTCGGGGGTCAGTGCATCATCGGTCGCGGTGGGTTTGTCCGTGCGACGGATGATCGGATTGGTATTGCCGTCAGGCTGGTGCACTTCGAGATAGCCCAGTGCCCCAGCTCGAGAATGGCAGCGGAGAAATCCTTCTTGTCGGCAAAGGTGTCGAGAACCAACCCCGACTCGAGAAGGCTCAGCCCTTTGGGGGGATAGTATTGCGGAGCAACCGAACCGGCACGATCTTCGGCACCGAAGCGTTTGGCGTAATGCCAGAGCCAGAGGAAGAAAATGATCAGTGCCCCCCAGTGCCAGCGCCCAAGCAGCTGATCCGTGGTCGAGGCTTTCAGCGCATCGGCACGCTGCCCGAGGAGCCCCCGGGGATAGTTGGCTTCGACGGTCAGTGCCTCATGGGGAGATAGATCGTGCGCCTCAAATCGGACATGGTGGTCATCGATCCATCGGTAGTCCGCCCGGGTATCGGTCGAGCCATACGTGCCGGTATACACCTTGATCCGAACGACATCCCGACTCAGGGCAGGGGGGAGGATCAGATCGGCAACGGCATGCTTCGTGGGGACGTCGGAGCCTGCTCCCACGGCATTCCAGCGGATCGCCTCCATCCCGGAGAGAGAGGAGGGATAGACCCCGCGCTGCGCATCATATGTGAGGGTATAGGTGTGGAGACCTGTGATGGTTTTGGCTGGGTCACCTATGCGATAGCGTACCATCTCACCGCCGGTTTGAGAATCGATCGTGCTACATTGGAACGGGACGGGCTTCCCTTTGAGTTGCACCGAAAAATGGGTGAGCCCGATGGGCACTTCAGGAGCGTAGGGGCTGACGCGAACCGTCAGCGGAATGTCCCGGTAGATCCCATGCCGCTGGAGCGAACCAAAATCGTAGGCGATCGCCTCCTCCACATGCAGCGACCCGGAGGGGTGCACCGTGATGGTGGTATGGTACGCACGGATCGATTCGGCTGAGGCACTCAAGGTGAGGAGGAGCACCCACGATACAATCAGACGGATCATGCTCTCAGCTCAGATCAACGTCAGGCATCTTCCGAGCCGCTTCCGCTTCACGCGCATCGAGTTCAAAATAGTCGCGGGGGCTGAAATGGTATTTGTTGGCGATCAGCACGTCCGGGAAGGATTTGAGCTTGGCATTGTAATCCCGGACGATGGCGTTGTAGTAGCGACGGGAATTTTGGATCGCATCTTCGATACCACTGAGTTCTCCCTGAAGATTGAGAAACTGTGAATTGGCTTTGAGATCGGGGTAGGCTTCGGCGAGGGCAAAGAGTTTGCCCAATGATGCCCCCAGCACACTCTCAGCCGCACTTTTCTCGGCCGGAGATTTGGCATCCATACTCATCTTGCGGGCTTCGATGATCTTTTCGAGCGTGCCGGCCTCATAATCTTTGTACCCTTTGACGACATTGACAAGGGCGGGGATGAGATTGTAGCGGCGTTTGAGCTGGACATTGATATCCGACCAAGCCGCATCGATGCCCGCTTGCAGTGAGACAAATGTGTTGTAAATCGCGATCAGATAGAGGGCGACACCTACGAGGATGAGCAGAAGAATCGTACCGATACCCATGAAGCACTCCTTGGGATGAAAATAGGGTGCTCCATTATACCAAAACTCTGAGTGGGCTCCTCCCAAATCCGTCAATAGAAAAAAGCAGTAGCCGCAATCATCGTATCCATGGGCTTCGCGTAAAATCATCGCCGAACCTGCGGGTGCGACTCAAATTTTACGCAAAACCCATGAACACGAGCATCACAGCTACTGTAGATTTTCTATTTACGGATTTGGGCTCCTTATCTTTACGCCTGTTTAAACGGGTTTGGTGTATGATTGTCGCAGATCATATATGAAAGATGAACCCTATGCCCAAACCCCCCAAAGCTGACTCCGAAGCCTATCGCGCCAAAAAAGCCTTTTTTGACAAGGTGCTGACGATCTATGGCCGACATGCCGTGATGGAAGCGCTCTCCGATGAGACGCTGACGATCCACAAGCTGCACCTCTCCACCTCCAACAAATCCTCGGATGCGATTGATCGGATGGTGGGGATCGCAGAGGCAAGGGGGATCCCCGTCGCCCAGCATGACACGCAAGCCCTCTCCCATATCTCCCGAAACGCACGGCAAGATCAGGGGGTGGCACTCGATGTGGTGATGGATCATTTCATCGAGGAGGGGGCGGTGCTGAACATGGAGAGCTATCGCGTCATCGCACTCGATGGCATCACCAATCCACAAAACCTTGGGATGATTATCCGATCGTGCGCAGCGGGGCGTGTCGATGCGCTGCTGCTCCCGACCAAAGGCAATGCTCAAATCTCACCGCTGGTGATCCAAGCGAGTGCCGGGACACTGTTTCGACTGCCGATCCTCAAGACTTCCGATTTGGTCGCATCTTTGGAGCGGTTTAAACAGCACAATGCCACGGTGTATGGATTGGAGGCCAGTGCGCCCTTGACACACCGCGATGTGCCGGCGACGGGGAGACATGTGTTTGTCCTCGGCAACGAATCGGAGGGGATCTCTCCAGCAGTGGCACGCACATGCACCGCCACCATCTCCCTCCCCATGGCACGCGGTGTCGAGTCACTCAATGTCGCCGTGACAGCTTCGTTGTTGGCGTTTTGTTAGGAGAAGTATTCGTGAAAGCAACCATTGAAAATCTTGAAAGAAACGGCTTTACCGTCCACCATGTCGCCACCGCCCATGAGGCTTTTGCGCTGGCCAAGACCTGTGTCACATCGGGGATCACCGTCGGATTGGGCGGGTCTACGACGGTCGCACAGATGGGATTGTTGGACTGGCTCCAAGCCCATGAAACCATCACGCTCTACAACCAATACGAAGAGGGGATCTCCCGTGAAGAGGCCTACGAGCGTCGCCGTCAGGGGTTGCTGAGCGATCTGTTTATCGCCAGCAGCAATGCCATTACCACGGCGGGGGAATTGGTCAATGCCGATGGGGATGGCAACCGGGTCGCCGCGCAAATCTTCGGCCCCCGACAGGTCTTGCTGATCGTCAGCACGCACAAAATCGTCCCCGATCGCGTTGCGGCATTTGAACGGATTCGCACGGTCGCTGCTCCGCAAAACATCGACCGGATGAATGCCAAAGCGATCGCCATGGGGCAGGAGCCCCGCTGGACTCAGGCAAACATTGGCAAAAAGTTTGCCACCATCACTGGAGACAAACCGGGACGCACGACCCTCATTCTCGTGGAGGAGACTTTGGGATTTTGAGGGCGGCAGCCATTACGTTTCGCATTTAAATTTTGGGTTTAAAAGTTGGCATTTTCGGCGTTAATCCCAAATCCGTACATAGAAAATCTGCAGTAGCTGTGATGCTCGTGTTCATGGGGTTTGCGTAAAATTTGAGTCGCACCCGTAGGTTCGGCAATGATTTTATGCGAAGCCCATGGATACGATGATTGCGGCTAATGCTTTTTTCTATGTTACGGATTTGGGTTAATACTCCATTTAGATACGCTATGGTATAATCGCGCTCCAATTCCGAGTATTGATGAGTGTCTATCATTAGTGACAGTTGTCAGTACTCACACACTATACTTTTATCCAAGGAACCAACATGACCACTATCCGTATGACCCGCATGGGACGCAAGAAGAAGCCTTTTTATCGTATCGTCGTGACCGACAGCCGCAAGCGGCGTGATGGGGGCTGGATCGAAGCAATCGGTCACTACAATCCTGTCAGCGCCACCAAAGAGCTCACCCTCGATGAAGAGCGTCTCAACTACTGGCTCAGCGTCGGTGCTCAGATGAGCCCCACCGTCAAACGTCTCGCCGGCAAATAGAAGGAACGTCCATGGTCCAAGAATTCGTCATCAGCTATGCACGGATGATCGCTACTCACCCCGAGGCGCTCAGCATCATCGTCGAGCCGATGGATGAGTCTGGGGACGAGATTACCTTGTTTGCCGATCCGAGTGATGTCGGCAAACTCATCGGCAAAGAGGGGCGCATGATCAATGCCATCAAGACCGTTATCTCTGGCTGCAAGGCCAAAGGGGGCAAAAGCTACCGCGTCAATGTCAAAGCGGTCGAGTAGCCCTCCCCCTCATGAAATCTGAAACCTTCTTCATCGCCCAGATCGGGCGAACCGTCGGACTCCACGGCGACCTCAAGCTCAATCTCCACACCGATTTTCCCGATCAATTCAAAGCCGGAGCCGTTTTTGCCTCCAGTCGAGGTGAACTGACTGTCGAAGCGTACAACCCCACGCGGGGGCTCATCCGTTTTGTCGGTTATGCCTCGATGGAGAGTGCCAAGCAACTCACCAACACCAAACTCTACAGTACCCTTGAGAAAACCAAGGCAGAAGTGGCACTCGCCGAAGGGGAACACTTCTGGTTTGAGATCATCGGATGTGCCGTCGTCGAAAACGGTGTCACACTCGGGATTGTCGAGGAGATTGACCGCCTGACCGATGCGGACTATCTCTCGATCATCACCGATGAGAAAATGGTCGCAAACGGTTGCCCCAAGTCCTTCCTCATCCCGTACATCCCCCGCTACATCTACCACGTCGATACCGACGCCAAAACGATCGATGTGGTGGATGCCCACGCGATCCTTGAGGCGAGTTGATGCGCTTCTCGTTTGTGACCCTGTTTCCGCAGATGATCGATGGGTATTTTGTCCATTCGATCCTCGGACGGGCGATCGAGGCAGAGTTGATCCGGATTGAGAGCATTAATCCTCGGGATTTTAGCACCAATCGCCACCACAAGGTGGATGAGCCGATGATTGGCGGGGGTGCGGGGATGCTGATGACCCCGCAGCCGCTCGATGATGCCCTGACGCACATCAAGGAGGGCTCACCCCAAGCACACGTGATTTTCCTCACCCCAGTGGGCAAGCCCTTCCGCCAAAACGATGCCAAGCGGCTCGCGTCCCATGACCACATCGTCCTCGTCGCCGGTCGCTACGAGGGGATCGATGAACGGATCATCGAGATGCACGCCGATGAGGTGTTGAGCGTGGGGGATGCGATCCTCACCGGGGGAGAATTGCCCGCGATGATGCTCTGTGATGCGATCAGTCGCAACGTCCCTGGGGTGCTTGGCAACAGCGATTCACTCTCCGTCGAGAGCTACGAAGAGGCACGGCTGGAGGCTCCGTCGTTTACCAAACCCGATCTTTATGCCGGACGTGGGATCATTTCAGAGTTTCTAAAGGGAAATCACAGTAAAATTGCCGACCTGAAAAAGCGCATGGCGCTGCACAAAACCCAATACTTCCGTCCGGATCTATACCAGAAAACAAAAGGCATACTATGAGAAACAAGTACATCGAGAGCTTTGAAAAAGCCCAACTTGCTGAGAAAACCATCCCCGAATTTCGCGCCGGTGACACGGTTCGTGTCGCTGTCCGCATCAAAGAGGGCAACAAAGAGCGTATCCAGAACTACGAAGGGGTCTGCATCGCCATCCGTGGTGAAGGCACTGGCCGCACCTTCAATGTCCGCAAGATCGGTGCCAACAGCGTCGGTGTCGAGCGGGTCTTTCCCCTCTACTCTGAGAGCATCGAGAGCGTCGAAGTCCTCCGCCGTGGACGGGTTCGTCGGGCGAAGCTGTTTTATTTGCGTGACCGGAAGGGTAAGGCAGCCCGTATCAAAGAACTCCGCAGAAAATAGTTCTTTTGTTCGATTTGCACTCATCTTTGCGGGATGGGTGCAGTCACTTACTGCTCGTAAGCTCCTTTACCCAAACCCACAAACCAGAGCACAACTCAAACAAAATAACTACTTTCGGTATTTTGTTTTCCCGCATCTTTGCGGGAGACTCCTCCGTCACTTACTACTCGTAAGCTCCTACGTCGCACCCCATAAACCTGCAGAAAATCAAGTGAAAATCTTACATGAAATGGAAAATTGGGTAAAATGGGTATTTTCTGGGAGAGTAAGGAGGGTCGATGATGAGAATACATCGCATTGTGATCGGGATGATGGGTGCCGTGATGGCGGTGTCTGCTGGCACTGGAATGTTGACACACCTATCCGAGATGCTGGAGGCGCAAGCGCAGACAGCAAAGGAATACGCTGTAGCAGTGGCCATGCGGGAGGGGTTGCCGATCCGTCAAGAATCGATCAATGGCGCGATGATTGAGATTCAGAAAGTTGTCAACGGAAAAGCCTTTTATTATACGACGGACAACGAAGACGCTGCCATAACCACACGCACCAATCATCTCTGGGAAGCCCCCTATGGTGTGACGGGTTCGGGCTACGATCGGCTCGGGGAATGGGACGGCGGAGCTGTGCGGGGGACGCATGACGAGTTGACCGGTCGTGTGACGCAGGTGGACAGTCCCGCGACACAATCCAATCACTCGACCCACGTAGCGGGGACACTGATCGCATCAGGCGTGAAGCCCTCGGCCAAAGGGATGGCGTATGAGGCTTCTTTGTTGGCATACGACTGGAACGACGATGCATCGGAAATGGCATCGGCGGCGGCGAATGGGATGGAGATATCCAACCATTCGTATGGCTATCTGGCCGGATGGTCTCAAGACGATAGCGGTGATTGGTCTTGGAATGGGGATACGTCGGTCGATGCAGATGAGGATTACAAGTTTGGATATTACGATCAGCAGGCGCATGATTGGGATGATATTGCGTACCATGCTCCCTATTATCTGATCGTCAAATCGGCGGGGAATGATCGCAATGATGCTGCCCCCTCTGCTGGGACGACGCATACCCACAATGGCTCCGGATCGTATACCGATACCCATTATGATGATGGATACGATCATGGCGGGTACGATACGATCGCCGCCGCTGGCATCGCCAAAAATGTCTTGACAGTCGGTGCGGTCGATGACGTGGCCAACTACACCTCTGCCAGCGATGTGCACATGAGCACGTTCAGTGGATGGGGGCCAGCGGATGACGGGAGGATTAAGCCAGATCTTGTGGCCGATGGGGTCGATGTGTACTCGTCCATCGCCACCGGTGACAGCGATTATGGGTCGATGAGTGGTACGTCCATGGCTTCACCCAACGCCGCCGGTTCGCTGGTACTGCTCCAGCAATACTATCAAACGACCCACAGCGGTGCATCAATGCGCGCTGCGACGCTCAAAGCACTGGTGATCCATACCGCCGATGAAGCAGGGGAGGGTACGGGGCCGGATTACCGATTTGGGTGGGGATTGCTCAATGCCAAGAGGGCTGCGGATACGATCCAAGAGGATCAAACGCGCAATGTGATTGATGAACAAACCCTTGCCAAGGACACAACGTACACACGGGACATCGAGATCGAAGGGGGTCTCTCTTCGTTCAAAGTGACGCTGGTCTGGACCGATCCAGCGGGGACACCCGTGGCCGAAGCACTCGACCCTGCCGACCCGATGCTGGTCCATGATCTGGATCTGAGGTTGACCCGCAACGGAGTCACCTATTATCCGTGGAAGCTCGACAAAGATCACCCGGAAAACAATGCCACTCATACTGGGAAAAATCACATCGACACCGTGGAACAGGTGGAGATCGATCATCCTGAGGCGGGGACCTATCAGATCGTCGTGGATCACACCGGCACCCTCAGTGCCGATCAAAATTTTTCGTTGATTCTCGATCCGGTACAGCCAGGCACTCCCGAGATGGCGTATGCTGCGCATCGTATCGATGATGACAACACGGTCAGCTCTGGCAATGGGGATGGTGTGGTCAATGCAGGGGAGACGATCCAGATGCCGATCACACTGGAAAACGTCGGCAACGGCACTGCCCACCATGTGGAGGCCAATCTCTCCACCTCTGACACGTGTGTCACGATCACGGATCGCCATTTGAGCTGGGGCGACATCGCAGCACGTGCATCGCATGAAGCGTCCGATTATGATTTCAATGTCACCGCATCCTGCCCCAATGGGCACACCATCGCCTTTCATCTGGAGATCGCCTCAGATGAAGGTACATGGGGTGATGATTTCAATGTCAGTGTGGTCGCCAACCAAGTACCGGTAGCGGATGCCGGAGCTGACCAAACCGTGCAAGAGGGGAGTGCGGTCCTCGTGGATGGCTCGGGGAGTAGTGATGCGGATGGGTCGATCAGCACCTATCACTGGCAAGAGGGAAACACGACCCTTACTCATGCCATTATGTTTTCTAAGTCCGATTTTTCAGTGGGCACCCATACGCTGACACTGAGTGTGACCGATGATGACGGGGCGACGGGGAGTGATACTGTGGTGATTACGGTGGTGGCGACCAACCACCCACCCACAGCGGATGCAGGAAGCGACACGAGCATCACAATCGGGGGAGCGGTTACCCTGACTGGAAACGGCACCGATAGTGATGGGAGCATCGTTGCCTATCAGTGGCGTGAAGGGAGTGTGATATTGGCGGATACCGCCACACTGAGCTACACGGCGGATACTGTCGGCACCCATACGCTGACCCTGAGCGTGACCGATGATGATGGAGCGACCGATGAGGATACGGTGGTGATTACCGTGCACAATACCCCTGCAGATACGGGTGGGGGGTGTACGTACAACCCCCACAGTCGTAGTGTTGATGTGCTGATGGTTTGTATGATGCTTATTGCCTTGTCCTATCCTTGGGTACGACGCATGAGGGCAAAGAGCTCTCGCCTGGATTTGGGTGGGTTTATAAAAAAATAGGGTACAATATTATATAATATAGTTTTCGAGAAATTTGCAAAATCAGAAGAGGATGTCCCGTGAGAATCGTGCCGATAGCGATAGCATTGTTTAGTACCATGATGACGGTATATGCGGGCTCGAATCGTTTGGCAGAGATGGCAGAGGCTTTGCAGGCACAGAGCATGCGTGCACGGGAACAGGCGGTATCGGTGGCCATGCGGGAGGGGTTGCCGATCCGAGAGCAGTCGCCCGATGGTCACATAATCGAGCTTCAAAAGATCGTCAAAGGTCGTGCAGTCTATTATGCGACGGACAATGAACATGCCGCGATGACGACGCACACGCGGAAGCTGTGGTCGGCTCCATACAACCTCACCGGCGAAGGGTACACGCATCTGGGGGAGTGGGATGGAGGCGCCGTGCGGGGGACGCACGATGAGCTGACCGGTCGCGTCACACAGATGGACGGTACCGAGACACGCTCCGATCATGCAACCCATGTCGCGGGGACGCTGATCGCTTCGGGGGTCAAGAGCGCAGCACGGGGGATGGCCAGTGCCGCCGATTTGTCGGCCTACGATTGGAACGACGATGCCTCCGAAATGGCAGCGGCCGCTGACGGAGGCATGGAGATCTCCAACCACTCTTATGGCTACATTGTCGGGTGGTATCACCACAGCAATGGCGATTGGGATTGGTATGGCGATACTTCGATCGATCCCCACGAATCGTATCTCTTTGGGTTTTATGACCAGCAGGCGCACGATTGGGATGATATTGCGTACCATGCCCCCTATTATCTGATCGTAAAATCGGCCGGAAATGATCGGAACGATGTGGCACCCAAAGCAGGAACGCCCCACAGGCACAATGGAGAAGGATCCTATACCGATACCCACTACGATGATGGATACGATCACGGTGGGTACGACACAATCTCATCAGCAGCCTTAGCCAAAAATGTCTTGACGGTCGGGGCGGTAGATGATATCGCCGACTACCATACCGCGCGGGATGTCCACATGAGCAGCTTCAGCGGATGGGGGCCGACCGATGACGGCCGGATCAAACCCGATCTTGTCGCCAACGGCATCTCCCTCTACTCGTCATTGGCCAGCAGCGATCATGCCTATGGATACATGAGTGGCACGTCCATGTCCGCACCCAATGCTGCCGGTACGCTGGTGCTGTTGCAGGAACAGTACCGTCATACCCATGGGGGTGCTTCGATGCGGGCGGCGACCCTCAAGGGTCTCGTGATCCATACGGCCGATGAAGCCGGTGAGAGTGCAGGACCCGATTACCAATTTGGGTGGGGAGTGTTGGACGCTCTGAAGGCGGCTGAGACGATCACGGAGGATACCAACCTGACGACGATGGAAGAGGGGACACTAACCGCACACGCGACGTTTCGGCGTGATATCGTCCTCAAGGGGGGGCTGGAGACGTACAAAGCAACCCTCTCTTGGAGTGATCCAGCGGGGACCCCAGTAGCCCCCGCCCTCGATCCCCCCGATCCGATGCTGGTGCGTGATTTGGATCTGCGTGTGATTCATGATGGGGTGGTGTATTATCCATGGAGTTTGGATCGGGATCACCCTGGAGATCCGGCGGTGCGTACCCATCCCAACCATGCCGATACTGTGGAACAAGTGCAGATCGATCATCCTGAAGCGGGGACGTATACCGTCGTCGTGGATCATACGGGGTCGCTCCCCTCCGATCAAAACTTTTCGTTGATTTTGGATCCGATGGAGGCGGGGACCCCTGCCCTGGTGTACGAGACCTATCGCATCGAGGACACTGGAAGCTCAGGCAATGGAAACGGCATCGTCAATCCCGGTGAGGCACTGGCTGCCTGGGTCACACTGAACAATACTGGAAGTGAGAGCCTTCACCAGGTCGAGGCCAACCTCTCTACGTCGGATGCGTGCGTCGCGATGCCCGATACCCACCTCGAGTGGGGGACGATTCCCGCCAGCCATTCGCAGGAATCGACGGCATTTGATTTCAACGTCTCTGCTACGTGTCCCGAAGGGCACTCTCTGACGTTTCACCTCGCCATTACGGCGACAGAGGGGACGTGGAGCCAAGATTTTATGATCCCAGTCTTGGGTGCCAATGCTGCACCGATCGCGTATGCTGGATCGGATCAGGAGCACGATGTCGGGGAGGCCGTGACCCTCGATGGATCGGGCAGTTATGACCCCGACGGTTCCATCGTCTCCTATCTTTGGACAGAGGGGGATACCACCCTCAGTACATCGGCGACGTTTACACGGAGTGACTTTGGCGTCGGGCAGCACACCCTGACCCTCACCGTGACCGACAACAATGGAACCACCGCGCGTGATACCGTCTTGATATCAGTGTATGACCCAAAAGACGATCGATACGAAGAGAACGACAATCAAGCGACTGCGTATGACCTGCGTGCCTATCCCGATACGTGGCTGCACACCATCAACGGCTATGGTAAGCAGTACGATGCGGATTGGTATGTCATCCATCTCGACGCAGGCACGCAGGTGGAGGTGACCGCACGCTTCCGTCAAGAGGAGGGGGATATCGATCTGCATTTTATCAACGAACAGGGGCTGGAGGTGGCACGATCCGCAGGGTATACGGACGATGAATCGATCACCTACGTGGTCGAGAAGGGTGGGGATTATTTCATCAAACTCTCGTACGGTAATCAGGGCAATCGATACGATCTGAAATGGACACGTCTCAATGTCTCTCCCCACGCTGATGCGGGGAAAGATGTCACGGCGGGGGTGGGTGAACCCGTCATATTGGTGGGAAAAGGGGAGGATCCGGATGGAACCATCGTCTCGTATCGTTGGGAAGAGGGCACCACCACGCTCAGTACTGATGCGAACATGACCAAAACCGATTTCAGTGTCGGAAAGCATATCCTGACCTTCACCGTGACGGATGATGGCAATGCGACGGCGAGCGATACCGTGACCGTCACCATCAAAACGACCCCCTATAATACCCCCCCCATCGCTTGGGCGGGGGAGGATCGGAATGTTACCTTGGGGGAAGCGGTGCTGTTCGATGGATCGGAGAGTCGTGATCCCGATGGTTATATCACTTCGTACCTCTGGAAGGAGGGGGATACGATCCTGAGCACAGCCGGTATGTTTGTCAAAAAAGACTTCAGTGTCGGTGCCCACACGGTGACATTGACCGTCACCGACAACGAGGGGGCGACGGGAGACAAACAGGTCGTGATCCGCGTCAAGGAGGGGAGCACCGAGACCTTCCCTGGGGGTGGATGCAGCTACAATCCCCGCAGCCGTGGGGCAGATGGCATGGTGGTGTTGATGATAATCGTGACGTTGCTCTACCCTGTATCGCGATGGGTGTACCGTCGAAACATTGGGATCAAATCATGAAAATCAAAAGCCTCTACGTCGCGTCACACGCGGTGGCTTCGGGTACACTCGTGGTGACAATGGGGATGATGGAGTTCCTCAAAGCCCGGATGGGGCGGGTGGCATTTTTCAAGCCATTTGTGACCGATGAGATTCATGACAACGACATCACCTTCTTTCTGGAGCGGTACGGGTTGGATATGGTGCGTGCCGATATGGTAGGCGTGACCGTGCATGAGATCGAGCGGTCTGCTGCCCGGGGGGAGTTGGAAGGGGTGATTGAGCGCTTGATGGCGCGGATCAAGGGGTTGGAGGCGGCGTACGATTTTGTCCTCATCGAAGGGCTGCAGCCCGAAGCGTTCCCCGACACGATCGATACCGATCTCAACCTCGAATTGGCACGCAATGCCGGTGCGGCGTTTGTCACGGTGCTCAACGGACGTGGAGAGGATGCTCAGATGCTCCTCGATGCGATCCGGATCGATCATGAGCGGATCACGGCATCGGGGTGTGCCCATTTTGCGACCTTTGCCAATCGGTTGGAGCCGTCCGTGGCCTCGGCATTGTGCACACAGATCGATGCGATGGCGTGCCCGATGCCGATCTACTGTCTCGAGGAGATCCCAGAGCTGGACAGGCCGACGGTGGGCGAAGTAGCGGAGGCACTGGGGTGTGAGCGGATCCGGGGAACAGCCGAAGCGATGCGCCGGGTCGTACGCGGGACGCGGATCGCGGCGATGCAGCTGGGGCATTTCCTCGACTACCTTGAAGCGGGGGATCTCATCCTCGTACCGGGGGATCGCCCGGAGATTGTCCTCGGGGCGGTGATGGCGGCTGACTCCCCACACTATCCGACGGTCTCCGGGATCCTGCTGACCGGCGGACAGAGACTGCCCGCATCGGTCACAGCGATCCTCGAGGGGGCGGATCATCACGGCATCCCCCTCTTGGCGTCTATGGAGGATACCTACCATACGGCGATGCGCGTGGAGCACGTCTCGGCGACCATTCGGCCGGAGAGTGAGCGCAAAATCGCACTGGCGATGGGGCTGTTTAACGCCGCAGTAGATTATGACCACCTTCAGCGTCAAATCGCGCAGACCGATTCGTCGGTGATGACCCCCATGATGTTCGAGTATTCTCTGTTTCAAAAAGCGCAGAAGCGGCTCCAGCGGATTGTCCTCCCCGAAGCGACCGATGCACGGGTGTTGCGTGCGGCGGAGGTGTTGCTGCGGCGCAAGGCGGTGACGATCATCTTGTTGGGGGAGGCAGAGGCTATCCGGCGTATCGCCGGTGCACGTGGGCTTGACATCGAGGGGGCGACGATCATCGATCCGGAGCGTTCGGAGTGGACTGCTGCGTTTGCTGAGACCTTTTATATCCTGCGCCGTAACAAGGGGATCACACGGGATGCCGCGTACGATCTGGTGCGCTCCCCTTCCTATTTCGGGACGATGATGGTGCACATGGGGCAGGCAGATGGGATGGTCTCGGGGGCGATCCACACGACCCAGGAGACGATCCGCCCCGCACTTCAGATCATCAAGACCCGCCCGGGTATCCCCATCGTCTCGAGCCTCTTTTTCATGAGCATGGCGCAGCAGGTGCTGATCTATGCCGACTGCGCGATCAATCAAGACCCCGACCCCGAAGCATTGGCGACCATCGCGATCACGACGGCGGAGACGGCGAAGCAGTTTGGCTTCGAGCCTCGGGTGGCGATGCTCTCCTACTCGACGGGGAGCTCGGGCAAAGGGGCGGACGTGGACAAGGTGATCCGCGCCACCGCCATCGCACAAGAGCGACGCCCCGATCTCCTGATCGAAGGTCCCCTACAGTACGACGCGGCGATCGATCCAGATGTCGCCCGTACCAAGCTCCCTGACTCGGAAGTGGCCGGGCGGGCGACGGTCTTCATCTTCCCCGACCTCAACACCGGCAACAACACCTACAAAGCCGTCCAACGCTCCACCGGAGCCCTCGCGGTCGGTCCCATCCTCCAGGGGCTCAACCAACCGATCAACGATCTCAGTCGGGGATGCACCGCTTCGGACATCGTCAGCACGGTGCTGATCACCGCCATTCAGGCTTCCGGTGGAGGGGATGCATGACACTGCTGGTGCTCAATGCCGGGAGTTCATCTCTCAAATACAAGCTGTTTGATGGGGAGACGCTCACGGTGCGGGTCGCCGGGATCGTCGAGGAGATCGTGGAAGGGGGGTATTCGGATGCCATTGTGCAGATGGAGGCGGTGCTGCGTGAGCACGGCGTGATGTCTCTCTCGGAGGTGGCAGCGATCGGGCATCGGGTGGTGCACGGCGGGGAGCGGTTTGTCGCGAGTACGGTGATCGATGCGGAGGTGGAAGCGGCGATCGAGGCGTTGATCCCACTGGCACCCCTCCACAACCCAGCCAACCTCGAGGGGATCCGCACCGCACGTCTGCGGGCACCCGACGTGGTACAGGTGGCGGTGTTTGATACCGCGTTTCATCAGAGCCTGCCCGAAGCAGCCTATCGCTATGCGTTGCCGACGGCATTGTATACGCAGATGGGTATCCGGCGGTACGGTTTTCACGGCACATCCCATGCGTATGTAGCACGGCAGGCAGCGGCACACCTCGGACAGCCACTCTCCGAGACCAACCTCATCACCCTGCATCTGGGCAACGGCGCGAGTGCTTGTGCGATCCGTGACGGTCGAAGCGTCGAGACCTCCATGGGGATGACCCCGCTCGAAGGGCTGGTGATGGGGACGCGATCGGGTGACATCGACCCAGGAGTGCTCCTCTATCTGGCGCGGGAGCAGGGGTACTCCCTAGAGCAGATCGACCGCCTCCTCAACCGCAAAAGCGGTCTCGAAGGTCTCTGCGGCGACCACGACCTGCGGCGGATCCATGCTCGGATCGCTGAGGGGGATACGGCGGCGGCTCTGGCATTGGAAATTTTCGTCCACCGGGTACGCACATACATCGGTGCCTACGTCGCCGTGCTCGGACGGGTCGATGCGCTGGTCTTCACCGGCGGGATCGGAGAAAATGATGGGGTCGTGCGCGACATGATCCTGGAGGATTTACCCTTTGACTTCCCAGCTCTGGTGATCCCGACGGATGAAGAGCTTGAGATTGCCATCGAGACGAAAAAGAGGTTATAATATGGGAAAAAGGGAATAAAATGTTTTTCCAAAAACTCCTCGACCGCCTGATCCTCCTGATCCAGCTCATCCTCGTGGTGATCTTCATCGTCTTCGAAGAGGTGATCTGGGAGGGGATCGCCCAGCCGATCTATCGCTATTTTCATGAACTCCACATCCTGCAGGTACTCGAGGCGAAGCTTCAGAAGCTCAACCGCTACGTCCTGCTGGTGCTTTTCCTGATCCTGTTTGTCAGTGTCGAGGGTGCGGGGATGCTGGCCGGGGTGATGCTGATGCAGGGGAGGGTGGTCACGGCGGTGCTGCTCTACGGTGCCAAGATCCCCATCGCGGCGTTTGTTTTTTGGATGTTTCATGCGACTGAGAGTACGCTGCTTTCATTTGATTGGTTCCGCTGGGCGTATGAGAAGATTCTGGCGTTTTTTGACTGGATCAAGGAGCGGGAGATGTACCGCAAGGCTCGGGAGATGTTCCGGGAGGTCAAAGCCTCTTTTCGTGCGTTCAAAGAAAAATATTTTAGTGGAGAGCCTACCCTTTCCAAACGGTTCGAGCGGCTCTATCGGGTGGTGAAAAAAGCACTCAAAGGTCGCGAACAGTCGTGAGAACGAGAGATGATTGGGTTGTTGCCTTATGATATGAAGCATAGCTCGATTTGTTGGACTTTAGTCCAACGAAACGCGATAGCGTATTGGCTTTGGGATGCACCGTGGAGTGGGAGAAGGGAACGGAGCGCTAACGGCGATGGTTCTTCATCGCCTGCTGCGCCTCCCGCTCTTGGGTGCGGCGTTTGAGGGTTTCGCGTTTGTCGTGGAGCTTCTTCCCTTTGGCGAGCGCGATGGTGACTTTGGCGTAGTTGCGTTCGTTGAAGTAGAGTTTCAGCGGGACGATTGTCAGGCCGTCCTTGTGGACTTTGGCGTAGAGCTTCTCGACCTGTTTTTTGTGCAGAAGGAGTTTGCGTGGGGCGCGTTCTTCGCGGGCGAAGTGGGCGTTGGTGGTATCGAGCCGTCCGATGTGGGCGTTCATGAGATGGAGTTCCCCTTTGATGAAGCGGCAGAAGGCATCACTGAGATTGGCACGCTTGGCACGGAGCCCCTTGACCTCGGCACCCTGTAGCACGATCCCGGCTTCGAGGGTTTCGAGGATCTCATAGTCGTGGCGGGCTTTTTTGTTTTGGGCGATGAGTTGGATGGCCACGGGGATTCCTTTTTTTTGATGGAATTATAGCAGGTTGCAGCACAAAAGAGGCGTACATGAAACGGATAGTATGGATGATGCTGGCGACGGGTCTGGTGCTGAGTGCCGGAGGCACAGAAGAGCCGTTGCATGCGGGGTCATGTAGCGAGCTGCATGGATGTGGGGGCGTATTATGCTTCCCGGGATCGGGGGGCTCAGGCTGCGCCGTATCTCAGCCGCGCCTGTTCACGGGGTGCGGCCGATGCGTGCGATGATCTGGCCTACATCTACGCCAACGCCAAAGGAGTCCGCCAGAGCTACACCAAAGCGATGCACTACTGGTCACGCGGCTGCCGGTTGGGGAGCCGTTCAGCCTGCGCCAACTACGATCTGGCCAAAGCTCGGGTACGGCGACTGCGGAAGCGACGGTAGATTTTATCGCACATTCAAAAAGGAAAATGCTTTATGCGTAATGTTCCGACATTCAAAACCCTGACTCTTGTCTCTCTGACTTTGACAGCACTGATCGGTTGCGACAGCAAGAGTGCCGGGACACCTCCCGCACACGACCTCCCACCCGCCGACCCTCTCCCGGCGGTCATCCACGGTCACCGTCTCCCGCCGGAGCCGGATCCGAAGGTCAACAATGCTACGTTGCTCGGGGTGGATGTGAACCACAACGAGGTGCGGGATGATGTGGAGCGGTGGATCTATGTGACATACAAGGATAAGCATCCGATCTATATCGATATTGCGATGCAGGCGGCACGAGGGTATAAGCTTGTGTTGGAGCATCCGGAGAAGGCGAAGGAGATTTATCCCGAAGTAGATAAGGCTGCCGACTGCGAAGCATATTATAAATTTGACGCAGATGAGCTGAATGACAAAATCTTGGTACATAAAACTATTGACGATAAAAATTTTAGACATAATATCTATTTCAATACAAAAGAAAGAATGAAGACTTACCTTATATATGACACACTTTTGAGTGGTGACACATATGTTCTGCCTTCTCCCGAAAAAGAAAAAGCAGCCTGCGATTTCAACATTTCAAAATACGAGAAGGAGCAGAGATGAAAAGACTACTCTACGCCATCCTCCCTCTCACACTTCTCACCCCCTGCGCCATGAGTTCCGAGTCCGCCAACCCCCTCCCGGCGGTCATCCACGGTCACCGCCTCCCGCCTGTAACTCAGTTTCTTTTCTCTGGATGCGTCGTATACCTTACGTAGGTATTGCGATGGCGCGACCTCTTCATATTTTGAAAAACGTTGATATTATTGTGGTATAATGATTTGAATGATTGATGAAATTAAAAGAGGACTCGACCATGCAAGTAGCCTTGAATCTTGGAACAATTAATATCAATGACCAGGAGGTCGCCAGATTTATTCAAAACAAGAATGTCGATGAGATAAAAGCACTCTTTGTAAACTTTTTAAAAAAACAAACGACTTCACATCCCCATCAAACAGACGATAGTTTAGATAATCGACTTAAAAATCTAAAAGTGATTTATCCTGAAAAAAGCAGACGAGTCAGAGAGGCTCTGGGCTCACTCAATCAAAAGTTGAAACCATTAAAAAACATCAATATTGACGCAGAAAAAGACAGATACATCAAAGAGAAATTTTCACGATGAGTCTCAGAATATACATTGATACCAATATCTATCTAAACGCTATACTTAACCGGGATGAAGGAGTTTCAAAAGAGATTTTCAGTTTTCTGGCAGGTGTAGATGTCGAACTGTTTCTCAATGATATATCTATCATCAATATCCACTACATCATCAAGAAATCATTTGACAGAGCAGATGTAATAGAGGAGTTGAAAACCATACAAAAAGAGAACAATCTTGTCTCCGTCGATGAAGAGATCATCGAGAACTCTTTGGACAGTGAGTTTAAAGATTTCGAAGATGCTGTTCAATTTTTTTGTGCAAAAAAGATAGATGCCGAATTGATTATTACGGATAATATCAGAGATTTTAAACTCTCCGATATACGTGTTATCTCTGCCAAAGATTTTTACAGAGAGTATATTGCTGTATGAAAAAACTACTCTACTCCATTCTCCTTTTTGCGCTCCTCGCTCCTTATGTTAAGTCCGCCGACCCTCTCCCGGCGGTCATCCACGGTCACCGTCTCCCGCCTGAGCCGGATCCGAAGGTCAACAATGCTACGTTGCTCGGGGTGGATGTGAACCACAACGGGGTGCGGGATGATGTGGAGCGGTGGATTTATGCGACATATAAGGATAAGCATCCGATCTATATCGATATTGCGATGCAGGCGGCACGAGGGTATAAGCTTGTGTTGGAGCATCCGGAGAAGGCGAAGGAGA
>WFMQ01000102.1 GCA_015488995.1 Nitratifractor sp.
ACATACCACTTATGATCGCGTGAGAGAATTGATTGCCCAAAAGGAAATCCTCATCTCCAGTCACGGTTACGATGAATTGGCAGATGATCATATCCAAGTGTAGGACGTTCTCGATTCGATAGTATCGGCTCGCCTCATCGAAGATTATCCCGATTACCCAAAGGGGCCAGCTGTGTTGCTATTGCAAACCGATCATCAAGGGGAGCTCATCCATACAGTTTGGGGCATCCCAAAAGGCGCAACAACACCGGCTGTGCTAATCACCGCGTATAGACCCGATCCCAAAAGATGGTCACATGATTTCACAAGGAGACTCTGATGCACACACGCAAACATACAAAATACATCGTGGAAGGAAAATATGTCGCTGAGGTAAAAGTGGTACTCCTCGAAGATGAAGAAGGATGGTCGCCATATCTGAGCCTGGATGATGCGCTCAAGCTCGATTCTGTTCGAGAGGCACTGAAAAAAAACGATCTTGAAAGTGCCAAAAAATCGGCTACTATTTATACGCTTTCGCCAGTAGCCGCTTGATCATAACAACCCCATCGTCAGTTTCGCTTCATCGCTCATCTTCGATTGATCCCATGGTGGATCAAAGACCAGATGGACTTTGGCGGTGTCCAGCTCTTCGATCCGCATCGGGAGTGACTCGACCAGCTGGAGGAGGATATCCGACATCGAGCAGGTCGGAGAGGTGAACGTCATCGTAATATCACAACGATTTTCTTCGCCACCCGTATCACACTCCACCCCGTAGATCAATCCCAGATCATAAATGTTCACTGGCAATTCCGGGTCATAAATCTGGCGCAATCCCTCTTCGATCACTTTGGTTTTGAGTTCTTCGTTGGTCATAAGGCTCCTTCGTCGCGTGTATTGGTGATTGGTGATTGGTGATTGGTGATTGGTACTGGGGCTTCAGGCCCATCATACGGGACTAAAGTCCCTACTCCATAATCAAAAGCGTTGCACAGCAACGCATACCAAAACCATTCACACCTAATTCCTCACTCAGGGCAGACACACGGTCTGCCCCTACTTGGCGCACTTTCTCGCATATCCATACACCTTCTCCAAAAACGCCTCCATACTCTGCTGGCGTACCGGAGAGAGGAGTTCGACGATGCCGAGTCTGCTCAGTCCAGCAGGGTCAAAATCGAGGATCTCCTGTGCCGGGCGGTCGTTGAATATATCAAGCAGGAGCGTGAGCATCCCTTTGGCCATTTCGCTGGTTCCTTCTCCTCTCAAGTGGAGAATACCATCCTGGCATTGGCCATCGAGCCATGCGGCGGATGCGCATCCTGAGATAAACGTCGCATCGTTTTTATCCTCTTCGGGCAGGGTTGTATGTTTTTTTCCCAGATCAAAGACATATTCGAGTTTCTCATTGGGTGTCTCAAAGAGATCGAAATCTTCACGGTATTGGGCGATTTTTTCGGGGATGGTCATGGGGGTTCCTTTGTCGCGTATATTGGTGTATTAGTGATGAGTACTGAAAGGGGCTGGGACTTCAGTCCCACCAAACGCGACGAAAGTCGCGCCTCTTTTTTAGCAAAAGCTTTTCGCAGAAAAGCATACCAAAACTATTCACTATTCACTATCACTCTAATGGTGGTGGCCACCTGCCATCAGATGAAAATTGGTCTCCGTCACACGCTCCAATCGCCCTTCACGCAAGCCATCGAGGGCTTCGATCATCGTCACGCGCCCTTCACCAGGATAGTAAACCTCGATACCCTGCTGGGTAAAAAGCTGATACGGGGTCGCCCCCATGTGCTGAGTGATGACGGTATCAAACCCACGATCGAGCAACCACTGCATAAACGGTCGCCCACCATCCGTGGGGTTCTGCTCGATGGTGATTTCACCGGCATCATCGATAAAAGCGATCCATTTGGCGTGCCCAAACATCGGGCTGATTGCGCTGTCCATTTTATTCATTTTGAGGGGGATTACGGTCATGGTTTTTCCTTTTTGTTGCGTTAAGTGCTAAGTGTTACGTGTTGCGTTATGGGGCTTGGGCTTCAGCCCCACCAAACGCGACTAAAGTCGCGTCTCCTTTTCACAATAAAAGCTTTTCAATAAAAGCATACCAGAACTATTCACCATTCACTATTAACTATTCACTGAAAACGCCCCAAGGGCGTTTTCTTCGCACCCATGGCACGTCTCCAGACACGCCACATGGCTCTGCCCATAATAGACCGCCTCAAAGCTCTGATGGATCCATTCGCGCAATACTTTATCCTCAATCCGATCGATGAGGGTGTTGGCAAAGGCGAGGATGAGCATTTTCTTGGCTTCCTCTTCGCCAATGCCGCGTGAACGGAGATAGAAGAGGGCTTTTGGATCGAGCTGGCCGGTGGTGGAGCCGTGACTGGCTTCCAGATCATCAATGTAAATCTCCAGCTGTGGCTTGCTTGCCATGTAGGCACCTTCGTCAAGGAGGACGGCTTGATTGTTCTGGTGGGCGATGGTCTTGGGGGCAGAGTGCTCTACTTTGATCAACGCATCAAAAATACCTCTGGCATCGTGCCGGAGGATGTTTTTGGCCACTTGGTCGCTGTGGGAGTGGTGTCCGCGATGGATCACCCGACTGACAGTACCCCGTCGTGCCTGCTCGGTGGCATAGACAAGATGGTGCAGGCTCGAGATCGCATGGGCATCGAGTACCACTTCGAGTGTCGCCAACCCCTGCCCCGATCCGAAGTCATACGTGGAGAGATCGAGCGTCCCATTCTCTCCGACGTCAGCGTAATGGGAGGCAAAGACCCGGCTGTGGGTGCTGCCCAGCGTCTGGTTTTTGATCCAGCGAAGTGTCGCATCTCGGGCGACACGGACATCGATCCCGTAGAGGATCACGCTCCCCGTCGCCTGTGCATCGAAAAAGCTTTCGTAGACTTGCACCGATGTGTTGGCCGTCGTCTCGATCCGAATACGATACGCCAGGAGGGCATCGGGCTGAGTGTAGCGGTGCTGGATCTCCAAGGTATCCACTTCGGTAGGGTGCAGGACGATCGTCGGAGCACTCAGGGCATGACTGAGAGAGTAGAGGGGGTCGAAATGCCCTTTCGTGGCCGCATCGGTCTCCTCGAAGGCAATCGCAACGCCATCCGGAGCCGAGACAACCACACCGTCCACGATCACGACCCGTCGGGGATCGGGAGCCACCTCCCCCTGCTGGGGGATGATGCGTGTCCGTTCGGTATCGAAGATCTCTTGGGTATCTGCATACCGATAGGTTTCGCTCTTCTTGTCCGGGAACGGGAGGGCACAAAACGCCTCAAGTGCCGGGATACGGTCGGGGTGGAGCCCCCATTCGCCGGCGATCAGCTCCGGGGTACGGTCGCGTAAGGTAGCGAGCTTCATCCCGCAGCTCCGATGCTCTCATATCCCTTCTCCTCAAGCTGAGCCACCAGCTCGGGGCCACCGGTGTGGACGATTTGTCCGTCTTTGAGGACGTGGATATAATCCGGTTCGATGTAGTCGAGGATCCGGCTGTAGTGGGTGATGACGAGGAAGGTGCGTTCACCGTCTTTCATCGCATTGATCCCCTCACTCACCGCACGCAGCGCATCGATGTCGAGTCCCGAATCGATCTCATCAAGGAGGATAACATCGGGGTGGAGCATTTGCATCTGGAGGATCTCATTGCGTTTCTTCTCCCCGCCGGAGAACCCTTCGTTGAGCGATCGACTGATCATCTCGGGTTTCATACCAAGCGTCTCGGCAGTCTTCTTCATCTCACGGAGAAATTCGGCGGCGTTGAGCTCTTCTTTCCCCTCATGGACACGTTTGGCATTGACGGCGGTGCGGAGGAAATAAGCGTTGCTCACCCCTGGGATCTCTACCGGATGCTGGAAACTGAGAAAAATTCCTTCCAATGCCCGCTCTTCAGGCTCCATCTCGAGGATGCTCTCTCCCCGCAGGAGGATGTCTCCTCCGGTTACGTCCACATCGTAGTGGCCGACGATGGTTTTGCTCAGGGTCGATTTGCCCGCTCCGTTGGGGCCCATGATGGCATGGACTTTGCCCTTCTCGAGGCTGAGATTCAGCCCTTTCAGTATGTTCTTTTCACCGATGTTGGCTTTGATATTTTTAATCTCGAGGATACTCATCCTACGCTCCCTTCCAAGGTTAATTCTAATAAGGCTTTGGCCTCCACCGCATACTCCATCGGGAGCTGGGTAAAGACGTCTTTGCAAAATCCGTGGACGATCATGCTCACCGCATCTTCCTCGCCGATCCCCCGCTGACGCAGGTAAAAGAGCTGCTCATCGGAGATCTTGGAGGTGGTCGCTTCGTGTTCGACTTGTCCGTGGGGGTCTTTGGACTCCAGATAGGGAAACGTATGCGCCCCGCACCGGTCGCCGATCAGGAGGGAATCGCACTCGCTGTAGTTGCGTGCTCCCTCAGCATGGGCACCGATCTTGACCAGCCCCCGGTAGGTATTTTGCCCCTTCATGGCGCTGATCCCTTTGGAGATGATCGTGGAGCTGGTGTTTTTGCCCAGATGGATCATCTTGGTCCCGGTATCAGCCTGCTGTGCCAGCGTCGTGACGGCGACGGAGTAAAACTCCCCGACGGAGTTGTCCCCTTTGAGGATGCAGCTGGGATACTTCCATGTAATCGCCGATCCGGTCTCCACCTGTGTCCACGATATTTTGGCATTTGTCTCACAGATACCGCGCTTGGTGACGAAGTTGTAGATCCCCCCCTTGCCATTCTCATCTCCGGGGTACCAATTCTGGATCGTGGAGTATTTGATCTCGGCATCATCCATCGCAATGAGCTCCACCACCGCTGCGTGAAGCTGATTCTCATCACGGGTCGGTGCAGAGCACCCTTCGTTGTAGCTGACATAGCTCCCTGTGTCGGCGACGATGAGGGTACGCTCGAACTGTCCAGTGTTGAGGGCATTGATCCGAAAATAGGTGCTCAGCTCCATCGGGCAGCGGGTGTTGGGCGGGATGTAGACAAACGTCCCGTCGGTAAAGACCGCCGAGTTGAGCGCTGCGAAATAGTTGTCGGTCATCGGGACGACGCTAAACATATACTTCTGGATCAGCTCGGGATAATCCCGGATCGCTTCGGAGATGGAGCAAAAGATGATCCCTTTGGCCTCCAGCTCCTTGCTGAATGTCGTCTTGACGGAGACCGAATCAACAACCGCATCGACGGCGATCCCCTGAAGCTGTTTTTGCTCTTCGAGAGGGATGCCGAGTTTGCTGTATGCTTCGAGGATCTTGGGATCCACCTCATCGAGGCTCTCGGGGGCTTGCTTGGGAGCCGAAAAGTAGGAGATGGATTGGTAATCGATCGGTGTGTAGTCGAGGTGTCCCCAGTGGGGCTCCTCCATCTGCTGCCATTTGGCAAAGGCTTTCAGCCGCAGATCGAGCATCCACTGAGGTTCATCCTTCTTACGGGAGATGAAGGCGATGACCCCTTCATCCAGCCCCGGCGGGACGGTATCCTGCTCGATGTCGATCTCAAAGCCCAGCGTATACTCACCCGAGACGGCCTGGTTGAGCTCTTCTTGTGCCATGGGGTTCCTTTGGTATTAGATGGGGGCAGTGTAGTACAAGAAACCTTAAAGAGGAGTAAATTTGTCTGAATTAGAAATTCCAGTTCATTTCAACGCATACCAAAATTCCTAATTTCTAATCTACTAATAGTTCTTAGCGTTTTTAAACTCCGCCACTTCACTGTCCACCATCGCATCGATCATCCGCAGGTAGAGGTCGTTGATGAGATTGGGGGAGAGGTCGAGGTCGATCGCTTTGGCGCGGACGCGGTTGATCACATCATCGATCCGATCTTCGGCCTTGATCTCGTCGATGCTGTTTTTGAAGTGTGCCAATTGTTTGATGTGGGCGTTGCGTGCCGCGATGAGGGTGACGATCTGCTCGTCCAAGTGGTCGATCTCGGTACGGGCTTCGTCGAGGGAGGTGCAGTGTTTGATGTCCATAAAAGTACCCCTTGTGTTTGGATGGTGTATTATAGCAGATTTTCTATGTACGGACTTGGGTAAACGTTGGGTGTGGTTTTGAGAAATAGTACCCCTGAGAATAGTCGATCCCCAGTTCCTCTACCTTGGCTTGGATCTCGGCATCCTCCACGAACTCTGCGACCACCTTGATCCCGAGAGAATGGGCAAACTCTGTGATTGTTTTGGCGATAATATAATCGCGGGGATTGGTCACAAGATCCCGAATGTATTTGCCGTCGATTTTGAGCAAGTCGATCTCCATGGTACTGATCCGCTCAAAGTTGGAATACTCGACCCCGAAGTCATCGATGGCAATCTTGAACCCCATCTCATGCAAACGATCCAAATGTTTCAGCCGGCGCCTCGCACCCGAGGCAGTCACGCCCTCAAGGATTTCAAGGGTGATTTGTTCCGGTGCAATCCCCCAGCGTGTGCACTCTTGCATCAAATAACTGTCAAACGACCACAGAAGAAGGTCTTCTTCGGTAATGTTGAGTGACAGTCCAGTCGGTGTACCGGCAAAAGGGGCAAATTTCTCCAAGGCCGTCCGGATCATTTCACGTGTCAATACATGGAGATACCCGCTGCTCTGTGCCACCGGCATAAATTGGAAGGGGGTAAAGATCCTATCCGGCGTCTTGAGCCGTGCCAACGCTTCGTAGTGGGAGATGGTACCGGTATGATTGTCGATGATGGGTTGAAAATACGGTACGATCGCACTGTGATTCCGTTCATAGAGCGCGGCGTGCAGTGCCGAGTTGATTGAGAGGAAGCTGCGATCGATCTTCTGCCGCTTGTACGCGACAAAGATACGATGAGGCTGCTCTTTGGCTGACTTCATGGCGATGCTTAATTCGCTCAATACCGCACGACCGGGACGCACCGTATCGACGGACACTGCGAACTGCGGTTGCAGTGTCACTTCCATCGGCTCGATTTTCATCGGATCCTCGAGGAAGGCATGTCGAAGGATGAGGATATCTTTTTTGATCGCATCCGTAAAGAAGACAAATTCATCGGCATGGATCCGGTACAGATCCCGCGAGAGTACTTCTCGCATCCTCTGAGCAATCTTTCTCAGCACTTGATCGCCAATGTCGAAGCTGTATGCTTCGTTGATTTTGCTGAAATTGCGTATGTTGATCATCACGATATGGCTCCCCTCGTGCCGAAGAACATCTCGATCAAAACGACTTTTTCGATAACATCCCGTAAGGGGATCGGTATAAATTAATTCAAGATTTTGTTGGGTTTTCGCTTCAACTTTCTGGTTCAATTCGGCGACAAATTTGTCATTTTTACGGTACGAAAAATAGGTCATAAAGGCCATAAGTACAAAAAGCACCAGCTCTCCCAATCCCATCACCCGCGCTTCAGCCATGATGTTCCCCAAATGGAACCGATCTTCACTGAACGCCAGATACCAACCGATCGGCTTACCGTCTACCCCAAGGATGGGGACACTCACACAACGGAGACAGTCATTGATCCCGCCCGTATAGTCCAGATCTTTGACCTCGTTGATCGTAATCAGATTGGCCACGCCATAATGCTTCAGGACCCGTTCGATGCGGGGATCAAGATCACGGTTTGAGATACGGTATCCATCGACAACATGCGGGCTGAAGGGGTGGGTTAACTGTGCGTTAAAGCGTTGGTCGATCACGACGGCACTGTGGATATGGCTTTGGGTGAGGGTCTTTGCGATGGAATTAAAATGGGTGATGACTTCTATCGCACCCACAAAGATATGCTGAGCCGTATAGAGGGGCGTTGTTCCTTTGAACGTCATGTCAAACGCACCGACACTGATCGCATGCATCGCATGAGGATGGGCGAAAAAGACGCGCATATCTTTGCGAAACTTCCGAATATCTTCCCCCAATTTCTTGTGCGTCCAGGAGTAGTATCGATTGATCCCGTTTTGATCCATGACATGAAGACCCACGTTGGAAAAATCGGTGTATTTCTTGGGAAACTGGAAAAAATTTGGGCGGTATATTTGTGTATAGTTCCCTTCCTTCATCACACGGATCAGTTTGGGATCAAGTGCCAAATCCCGCATCAAATCAAAGGTCGCCAATGCCTTGGCATCGATCAAAGACTGGACTTGGTTTTTGATCGAAGAGGTTGTTTCCTTGGCAAAAGCTTTAGAAAAAATAGAAAATTTTAAAAACGAATAGCCCAATACCCCTACATACACTAAGAATAATATTAACAAAAATGTTTTTATCTTTTTCATAAGAACTATTCTACCGTTTTCATGCTTTCACCGGAGAGCAACTGCTGTATCTTCTATCCATTTCTAATGGATATGATTCTACTCCTATTTATTGCGTCTAAAGTACGATTTTTGGTTATTACAATGTTGTTTTGGGATTTTTAACAAACTAACAACAAAAGGGGAATATGATTGCATGATTGATTTTTTCCCGCAGAGGAGTGGCAGATTGGATTACCTTATTGTTTGGATTACTTTGGCAATGCTGGTGGCCTTTTTCCGGCTACTTCTCGGGCCGAAACTGGCCGATCGTGTTGTGGCGTTTGACACCATGGGGATCATGGCTATCTCGCTGCTGATCCTCCTCTCGCTTCGTTACAAATCGGCTCTCTACCTCGATGTCGCTTTTGTGTTTGCCCTGATCGGCTTCATCGGCACCATCGTCTTTGCCCGGTTCAATGTCTTGAGGGGGAAAGATGCCTGATTTTCTGCATAGTTTAGGATACATTTGGATCACACTCGGGGGGCTGCTCCTGATGCTGAGTGCCATCGGGTTGGTACGGATGCCCGACACGCTGACGCGAATGCACGCTGCGACCAAAGCATCGACACTCGGGAGTCTGCTGGTGATGATCGGCGCAGCGTTTTTCGCCCCTGCCTTGGGGTTCAAGCTCTTCCTGCTCGGTCTGTTTGTCCTCCTGACCAGCCCCCTCTCTGCGTCCATCCTGGCACGCAGCGACTACCTGCGCCATGGATTTTGGAACACAAGCGGCATCGATGCGCTCAAGGACAAGCCATGATCGGATTGTTGATTACCGGCACGTTTCTTCTGTTGATCGTCCTCGCGTATGTCACCGTGGCGACACCGTATCTCGCCAGCAGTGTGGTCTATTTCATGGCGTTTGGATTGGGGAGCACGGTGCTCTATTTCCTCTTCTCTGCCCCCGATGTGGCGTTGACTGAGGCGGTCATCGGTGCGGGGGTGAGCGGGGTGGTCTTCCTCGTCGCACTCCTCCAGACGCAGACACGGGAGGACGACGCATGAGCTTCAAAAAAACCATCAAACTCAAAACCATCCTCACGGCTCTGCTCGTCTCTCTCCTCTCGATCCTGCTGCTGAAGGTCATCACGCAGGTACCCCTCACCTCCCAGGCACTGGGGATCACCCTGCTCGATCTCAACCGTGACCTGACCCACAGTGCCAACGCTGTCACCTCCGTAGTCACCTACTTCCGGGGACTCGATACGCTCGGAGAAGTGACGATCCTCTTCCTCAGTATTTTTGGTGTGGGGATCGGGATCGACCGCTCGACACAGATGAAGACGATCCTCCATTACGACAATACCCTGCTCAAAATCGGAGCGCACGTGCTCTTCCCGGTCATCATCCTCTTCGGCATCTACATCATCGTCCACGGTCACCTCAGCCCCGGTGGTGGCTTCCAGGGGGGGGTGGTGATCGCCAGTGCCTTCCTGATGAAGTTTCTCGCTTACGGCGATGCGTATGAGCTCGATCACCGTATCCTCGTGCTGTTTGAGGCACTGAGTGGTGTCGGTGTCGTCGTGCTGGGGCTCCTCGGCCTCCTATCGGGGGGGCTGTTTCTGAGCAATGTCCTTCCTCTGGGGAGACTCGGCACGCTGCTCAGCGGAGGGATCATCCCTCTGCTCTACCTCTTCGTCGGACTCAAGGTCGCCGCTGAGATCACCGTACTGGTTGAGTACTTCCTAAGGACCCAAGATGCTCGAGACGCTTAACCAACCCACCTACCTCCACTTTGTCATCACCGTCGGGGCGTTTGGGGTGTTTGCCATCGGCCTCATCGGTGTCCTGGTCAAGAAAAATCTCTTCAAAATCTTCCTCTCCTTCTCCCTGGTTGAGTCGTCGCTGTTCCTCTTCTTCATCGGCAGCCATTATGATGTGGGCAAACGCGCCCCGATCGTCGCCGATGGAGTGATGGCTTTCGATCACCGGATGGTCGATCCGGTGCCCCAAGCCATGATCCTCACCACCATCGTCATCGGGATCGCCGTGCTGGCACTGGGGCTCTCCTATGTGGTGCGCTACTACCGCCTCTCCGGCCACACTCGGATCGACCAAATGGATGAGCTTGGAGAGGCATCATGAGCCTGCTTCTTTTGATCGCCCTTCCGCTGCTCGCTTCGTTTCTGATGCCGTTTTACCGGCGATACCTTCGTCCGGTCTCCTTGGGACTCGACCTGGGACTTGCGGGACTGGTGTACGCCTTTTACGGGCACCTTCCCGTGCAGGAGATGGTTTCATTTTCGTCCCCGCTGAGTATCGTATTTCGACTCGATACCGCTTCGTATTTTTTCGTCGCCCTCTTCGTCGGCATCCGCCTCTTCGACTCCCTCTATCGCCTTCGGGAGGCCGCCGATCCCTCCTACTTCATCATCGGCAATCTTTTCCTCGTCGGCGTGTTGGGACTGCTCCTCAGTGCGGATATTTTCAACCTCTATATCTTTTTTGAGATCGCCAGCATCAGTGCGTACATCTTCACCGCCATGAAGCAGGATCAGCAAGGGTACGCCGGTGCGATCACATACATGATCGTCGGCAGTGTCGCCTCTCTGTTCATCCTACTCTCCATCATGCTCATCTATCTCCACCTCGGATACCTGACCCTCTCAGCGATTGGGGCAGGCTTCCACACCCTCGATACCACGATGCAACACCTCATCCTCATCCTTCTGTTTGTCGGATTCGGGATCAAGGCGGAGATTTTCCCGCTCAACCTCTGGGTCGCCGACATCTATCAGGCCGCTCCGATCCGTGTCGATGCGCTCTTCAGTGCGATTCTCTCCACCGCGTATCTTTTCCTCTTTTTCCGCTTGGTCTACCGCCTCCATCCCGATCCAGTCTCGCTCCACTTCCTCTCCATCATAGGGCTGGTGAGTTTCGCCGTGGCCGAGCTCTCCGCCCTCCGCAGCCGCAACCTCAAGCGGATCTTCGCCTACTCGACACTGGGACAACTCGGAATCGCCTTCGCCGCCTTCGCATCCACCGATCCGATGATCGTCGCCGGTGCCCTCTTCTTGATCGGTGCCCACTCTCTGGCCAAGGTGTTGCTCTTCTTGGGGCTCGATGCGCTCCACGATGCGGGGGGCAGTGTGCAGGTGGGAGTGTTCGCCGTCTTCCGCTCCCCCTTTCTCGTCACCCTATTTGCGATCGGGTTTCTCTCGATCCTCGGGATCCCCCCTCTCGCCGGGTTCATCGCCAAACTTACCATCCTCGAAGGGTTTGCCGCCACCGGTCATTACTGGATCGTGGGGAGTATCCTGTTCGTCTCATTGATCGAAGCGACCTATTTTTTCCGTCTCCTCTCCAGTCGGGCACGTGCAGAGACCACAGGGGGAGCCAAACCCATCGACATCCCTCTCGCCCCTGGACGGATGTTCCTCCTCGGGCTTCTCGCTTCTCTCCTGATCCTCCTCGGGATTTTCCCCAGTGATGCCATGGCGTTGTGCACCCACGCGGCTCAGACCTTCCTCTCAGGAGTCCCCCATGTTTAGTGTCGCGATCACGCCGCTTGGTACCCTCTTTTTCGGGATGAGTGTCGTGGTGCTTGTCTCCCTACAGTTTGCCGGTGGTCGTCGGAGTGAGTGGGCTTGGTATGCGCTCCTACTCGGGAGCTTGGGATTGGTCTTTTATGCGGACGATCTGGTAACTCTGTTCATCGGCTGGGAGATCATGAGCTGGAGCAGCTACTTCCTCATCGCACGACGGGCAACCTCTGCTATCCTCCAGAAGTACATCGTCTTCAACCTCGCCGCTGCGTTTGCCCTGCTCGGCGCGATCGTCCTGATCTACGGTGCGGTCGGGAGTGTCGCGTATGCTGCCATCGATCTGCACCCCCTCTCCCCCTCGTACCGGATCGCGATTGCCCTCCTCCTGTTTTTGACGCTCTTCATTAAATCGGGCATCGTCCCTTTCCACTACTGGGTGGTCGATACGTATGCGCAGGCCGATGAGTGCTTCAGCGCGGTGTTGAGTGCGATCCTCTCCAAGGTCGGGATCTTCCTCTTCCTCCTCTTTTTTGTTCGCTTCCTCCCTGCAGAGCTGTTGCCAGAGAGCCTGTTTGTCCTGTTGGCATGGCTGGGGGTGATCACGTCGATCATCGCCACATTCAAAGCAATCGATCAGGATGAGCCCAAGCGCCTCCTCGCCTACTCTTCCATCGCTCAAGTGGGCTACATCATCACCGTCATCGCCCTCCGCTCCAACACCGCACTCGAAGCCGCCCT
>WFMQ01000103.1 GCA_015488995.1 Nitratifractor sp.
ATCTCGTCTCACTCTCTCAAACGTTTGGGTGTTTAGTTGGTGGGGTAATAAAAAGGGGCTGGGGCTTCAGTCCCACAAAAAATACGCTGGTGTGCTTGGTTGGGTTTAAGCCCAAGCCCCAAAATTTTGTATCTTACTTGTACCGGAACGTGATCCGGCCTTTGTCGAGGCTGTAGGGGGTCAGCTCGACTTTGACTTTGTCGCCGGGGAGGATTTTGATGTAGTGCATCCGCATCTTGCCGGCGATGTGACAGAGGATCACGTGGCCGTTGTCCAGCTCTACGCGGAAGGTTGCGTTGGGGAGGGCTTCGATCACTTTGCCGTCGATTTCAATTACGTCGTCTTTTGCCATGAGGTTCCTTTCGTAAATTCATGTGAGCCTACGGCTCGGTCAAGATGACCGCACGGCCATCTACTACAGCGATCTGGTGCTCATAGTGCGCCGTTCGCAAACCATCGATACTCTCAACCGACCAGCCATCCTCTTCCCAAACATACGGCTCATCCTCTTTTTGGCAGATCATCGGTTCGAGACAGAAGACCATGCCATTTTTGATCTTGGGACCTTGTTTAGGGGTGCCCTCGAGGTAGTTGGGGATGCTGGGCTCTTCGTGGGGAAGGGTTCCGATCCCGTGCCCAGCAAAATCGCGCAGAGGGACGTAGCCTCGCTCGAGGATAAACTGTTCGAGTCGGTGGGTCAACTCCTTGAAGCGCATCCCCGGCTTGATCGCCTCGATCGCCATGTAGAGCGCATCTTTTGAGCACTGGATCAGGGCTTCGTCGGCTTCGGAAATCGTGCCGATGGGTATCGTGATCGCTGCATCGCCGTAGTAACCATCAAGCTTGCTACCGATGTCGATCCCGAGAATATCCCCCTCTTGCACGACGGTATCGGTCGGGACACCGTGAATGATCACTTCGTTGAGAGAGGTGCATACAGCTGCGGGGAACCCATAGAGCCCTTTGAAGGAGGGTTCGGCACCGAGATCACGGAGATAGGCTTCGCCCATCGCATCGATCTCTTTGAGTGTCATACCGGGACGGACATTTTGCTGGAGATATTGGAGGGTCTGGCCGACGACCTGCCCCGCTTTGCGGAGCTTGTCGATCTCGGCCGGTTTTCGCAGTGCAATGGCCATCAGAGACCTACGTTGCCGAGGGTTTCGTACTGGTTCATGGTACGCTGGGCTTCGATCTTACGCATGGTATCGAGTGCAACCTGTACGATGATCAGTACCGAGGTACCTCCGAAGTAGAAGGCTGCCCCCATGCCGTTGATAAAGATAAAGGGCAGTGTCGAGATGAGACCGAGGTAGATTGCACCCCATACGGTCAATTTGCTCGCCACATCGTTGAGGAATTCCCGTGTGTGTTCGCCGGGGCGTACACCGGGGATAAAGCCCCCTTGACGCTTGAGATTGTCTGCAATGTCTTTGGCATTGAATGCAATCGATGCATAGAAGAAAGAGAAAAACACAATCAACAGAAACATGACCACGTTGTACACCACTCCGCCAGGGGCAATGACATCGGCGATCTTAGTGACGTAGGGATTGGTACTCGCCTGCAACAAGGTCAAAGGGAACATCAAGACCGCCGATGCGAAGATCGGGGGGATCACCCCAGAGAGGTTGACCCGCACAGGGATGTAGTTCATCACCCGCTTGTTCTGATTTTGCATGATGGTTTTGCGTGAGTAGCTGATGGGCACCCGACGCTCGCCCAATTCGACATAGATAATAATCGCAATGGTCAAAAAGATGATCGCGGCAATCGCAATGACCACAAGGAAGCTCATGGTACCCGCATTGACCGAAGAGATCGTGTTGCTGATCGCAGCGGGGATACCGGAGACGATACCCGCAAAGATGATCAGTGAAATACCGTTACCGACCCCTTTCTGGGTGATTTGCTCACCGATCCACATCAGCAGCATGGTTCCGGTCAGCATCGAGAAGGTCGCCAGTACCACAAACGTGGTCATGTCGATCATCACAGCACTCTGTCCGTTGCTACCCGTCATGCTCTGAAGACCCATCGAGACACCAATCGCCTGCACTACGGTAATGAAAATGGTAAAGTATCGGATGATTTGCATGTATTTCTGCATACCGTCGCGTTCTTTTTTCATTTGACCGAGTGCGGGGAAAGTGGCGGCGAGGAGTTCCATGACGATGGAGGCGGTGATGTAGGGCATGATTCCCAAGGAGATGATACTGAGCCGACGCAGAGCGTTTCCGCTGAACATATTGGCCATACCCAGCGCGTTGTTGGTGTTTTGATCAAAAAAGTTTTTGATCACATCCATATCGACTCCAGGAGTCGGGATGTAGGCCAACACGCGATAGGCAAAAAGAAACCCCAACGTAATGAGGATCTTTTTGGTAAGCGTGTTCATGGCTATTTACCGCTTGTGGTAACGGCGTCGTCTTTGATCTTGGACGCGAGATCTTTGGCACTGGCACCGATCAGTTTGACCCGAGTGATGTTTTTGCCCATCTTGTGTACTGAACGGATCGTCTCGAGGGTGATCTCATCCAATGCCGCGACCGCTTGGATCTTCTCGACGTTGATGACGTATGGCTTCTCGACCCGTGAGATAAATCCGACCTTTGGCAGACGCTTGTAGAGAGGCTGCTGCCCCCCTTCGAATCCACGCTTCTTGCTGTAACCGCTACGAGATTTTTGGCCGTTTTGACCACGACCGGCTGTTTTGCCGGTACCCGAGCCCTGACCGCGACCGACGCGTTTGCGGTTGCGGGTCGAGCCGGGAGCCGGTTGGAGATTGTGCAAACCCATTGAGTGCTCCTTAACCTTTGATGCGGGTCAAAGCCTGGATGGTGGCTCTGACCAAGTTGTTGGGGTTGTTGGACCCGATTGATTTGGCAATGACGTCTTTGATCCCAGCCAATTCGATGACGGGACGCGCGGCTCCACCTGCGATGGCACCGGTACCCTCAGATGCCGGGCGGAGGATGATGCGGCTGGCATTAAACTTGTGCTCAATGTCGTGGGCAATCGTACTCCCCTTGAGGTTGATCTTGACAAGATTTTTGAAGGCATCATCGACCGCTTTTTTGATCGCGTCAGGGACTTCCTTGGCTTTGCCGTATCCATAACCAACGGTTCCGTTGCGGTCACCGACGACCACCAACGCTGTGAAGCGGAAGCGACGTCCCCCTTTGACAACTTTGGTGACGCGACCGATGTTGACAATCACCTCTTCGAAATCTTCTCTGTTAATGTTTTCC
>WFMQ01000104.1 GCA_015488995.1 Nitratifractor sp.
CTCGGTAACGTCGTCAAAGACGGCAAAGAGGTGATCGTCCACCTCGCCAGCGGTAAGGATCTCAAAGTACCTCTGCTCAAGCAGAAGCATGTGGACAATGCGTTCAAAACCGAAGCGGGCAAAGTGGCTATGGATGAAGTCCAAGCACACATGGACAAGCTCGAGTGCTACAGCTGCCACGCAGATTGGGCACCGCAGTGCTACGGCTGCCACGTCAAAGTGGACTACACCAAGGGCAAGACCAAGATCGATTGGATCGCCAGCGGCAACACCCACTTCGCCAACGGGGAGACCAGCGAATCGGTTCTCGGAACCAAAGGCAAGAAGCAGATGGGTAAAGCGCACGAGACCCGCAGTTACCTCCGATGGGAAGATCCGATCCTCGGTATCAACGGTGAAGGTCTGGTCACACCAATCATCCCCGGATGTCAGGTCACCTACACCATCATCGGACCCGACGGCGAAACCATCACACTCAACAAGCAAGCCCGTGTCATGGACAATGGTCTCAAAGTCAACGGCATCGATATGTCCCCCGTCCAGCCGCACACCACGGGCAAGCATGCCCGTACTTGTGAAAGCTGCCACTCCAATCCCAAAACCTTGGGGTACGGCATCGAGAACGGTCAATTCCTGACCGATCAGGACAAAGACCTCAAGGTTGACGTCCAAGATCTCGCCACGGGGAAGTTCGCCTCGTCGCACACCACGGTGCAGGTGAAAGGGATCCCAGGTATGAACTACGACTGGTCGAAAGTGGTCGATCGCAAGACCGGCAAGCAGATCGTCACCGTCGGATCACACTGGCCAGCGTCTCGGGCACTCGATCAGGACATCCGCGACAAGATGGAGCGCACCGGCGTGTGCATGGGGTGCCACAAGAGCATGAGCAACAAAGCACTGTGGGAGAAGGTGAACACCACACCCGGTATCCTCACAGACAAAGCGCACCAGGATGTCATGAGCAAACTGCTCAAGGCGGGTGCTAAGTAAACGGTTCGAAGGTAAGACGGTTTTCGGTGGAGGTCTCCTCCGCCGGAAATCTTTTCAAGTCAGGCTGTTTGTTCATTTCTATGCAAGCCTCCTTTGCCTGACTTTAAAAGATTTCCATTACAATGTGTCCAATTCATTCAAAGGATTCGTATGAAACGTACTACCATTGCACTCTCGGCAGCCGCTGCTCTCCTCATGGGGGGATGTGGTAACAGCACCAAAGAAGCCAAAGTGATCACCGAAGCTCCGGCGGCCAAACACGCTGAAGCCGCTCCCGCTCCGACCCCTGCACCTGTGGCGGCACCATCCAAAGTGCCGACAGGCAAAGCGGTACCCCGTGCCAAAGCACCCGAAGCCCCAACCCCTGCACCTGCCGCAGCCAAAGCCCCCCAGGCCGCTCCGATCCCAGTGCTCTCGAAATTTTACGAAGTCTTCAGCGATGGGGCTCAGATCGCTCCCAAAGACGGCAAACCGCTCCTGCTTGTCTTTGGTCAGCCGGCTGATCCCTATACGCAGAAGCTTCAGGCGGACGTGACTGAAAACAGTGAGCTCGCCAAAGCGATCACCGACACCATGACCCCTGTCTACATCAATGCCGCCGCCCAGAAACGCCACAAATTTCTCCACAACGGTGACCTGATGGATGTCGATACCAAGACCCTCGTGAGCATCTACCACCTCGATGCGACTCCGACACTGATCTTCATGGATGACAAATCGCAATCGATCTTCATGGTGCCCGGCTATATGCCGCCCAAACAGTTCGAAGTGACCCTTCAGTTTGTCAAGGAAGGGACATGGAAAGGGAAAGACCGCAAAAACGGGGAGGTGTATCACGCACTCAAATCGTACTACGAAGCCCATGGCATCCAGGTCGGAAAGGCGAAGAAGTGAAACGGGGGATCGTGACCGCCATAGTCGCTATCGGGTTGGCTGCCTCCCTGAGTGCGGGGGATGACAACGCGACACAAGCGGTGGCACAGTCTGCCACCTCCCATACCTTTCCCGGCGACCGCGTCAAACATGTCTCGAACATCGCGTTTACCGGCAAGCCGATCTTCATGATGTTTGACACTGCCACGTGCCCCTACTGCAAAAAAACCCGCCACGATCTGGCCGAAGATCCTTATCTGAGTAAAGTCGCCGATGGATTTGATCTCTACAATATCCCCCGCGACCAACCCCAAGCCTACACCATCCTCGGCAACGACACCACTCTCCAGAGCCTTGTCATGCTCTACAAAGTCAAAGTCACCCCCAACATCGTCCTCCTTGATTCCCACGGCCACAAAATCTGGCAACTCCCCGGCTACGCCAAGCCGAAAGTACTGGGTAAAATCATGGAGTTTGTACAAGGAGTTGACAGTGGCAAGTATCAAAAGGCAGAGTGGAAAGCGTATCTGCGGAAGAATGGATTGATTTGAATCGTAGCATGAAAAAGCTCAGCAACATACTCTTCTCCCTCAAAACCACCTTCCTCCTCCTCGCCATCCTCGGTATCGGTGCTGGGGTGGCGACGTTCCTCGAAAACGACTACGGAACCTCCACGGCACGGGTATTGGTTTACTACAGTTGGTGGTATGAGCTGACAATGCTGCTGACCGGAGTCAATATGGCTGGAGTGATGGTGCGCTATAAAATGTGGCGACACCCACCGCGCTTTGTGTTCCATTTGGCGTTTCTCGTGATCCTTGTCGGGGCTGCGATCACCCATTATTATGGTCGAGAAGGGGTGCTTCATATCCGAGAAGGGGCGATCGAAGATCGGATGCTGACCTCTGAGCCGTATCTGCAAATGACGATCCACGATGGGGGCACGACCTATTATCAAGAGTTCCCTCATGATTTTGCCGCCATCGGCAACAACCATTTCAAGGACACCGTGACATTTGGGGGTCACACCCTCACCGCCGAATACGTCAACTACACGTTTCAGAAAAAGATGCGCAGCGGGCTGGGGATGCTCACCGTATCCGTGTGCCTCAATGGGACATGCCAAGAGGTTAAATTGGTCGGTCAGCGGGGAGGGAAGGGGTTTGAGAAGAAACTCATTTTCGGCGATACCACGGTCACCGTAGAGTTCGGTTCCAAGGTGGTGAAACTGCCATTTGCCCTCAAACTCCGTGATTTCCAACTCATGCGCTACCCTGGCTCGATGGCACCGAGTTCTTATGCCAGCGAAGTGACGGTGGTGGATGGGGCGAAGCGGTTTGACTATCGAATTTACATGAACCACACGCTCGATTATCAGAAGTACAAATTTTTCCAAAGCTCCTACGACCCGGATGAAAAAGGCACCATCCTCAGTGTCAACGATGATCCGGGAAAATGGCCGACCTACCTCGGGTACCTTCTGCTGACGATCGGTCTGCTATGGAACCTGCTCGATCGTTCGTCGCGTTTCGGCAAATTGGTGGGCTTCATCCGGCGAAGTGCACCCGTCTGGATGATCGCCATTCTCCTCAGTCTCGGTTCTCTCCCCGTGCAGGCAGCTACCCCGCAGGAGTTTACCACCTATCTCAAGAGCTACGCCCAGCACTCGGCTCCCACGGCACACGCTTTTGGACGGCTCATCGCCCAGTCGCCGATGGGACGGATGCAGCCGGTCAATTCTCTCGACACACAACTGCTCTACAAGCTCCACGGCTCCCTCTCGTTCGACGGGCTCGATCAGGATCAAGTGCTCATGGGGATGCTCTCCCGCCCCGAGCTCTGGCGGTACGCCAAACTGATCAAAATCAAATCCCCGAAGCTCAAAAAAGTCCTCGGATTGGCTCCCACTGACAAATATGTCGCCTTCGCCGATGCCTTCGAGGGGAAAAACACTTACAAACTCAAAGCACACATCGAAGCGGCTAATCGCATCAACCCCAACCAACGGGGTACCTTCGAGCGGGAAGTAATCACCCTCGATGAGAAGTTCAACATCATCTACATGACCTTCTACGGCAATCTCTTCCGGATCTATCCGCTCCCCAATGACCCGGCCAAAAGCTGGTACAACCCCCTCGAAGCGATGCAAAAATTCGGCGGGACGTTCCAAAAGAGGGTCGAGGGGATGACCCATGACTTCATCGATGCCGTGTCGGAAGCCCATTGGTCACAGGCAGACACAGCGATCGCTCGGATCGCCACCTATCAGCATCGCTACGGCGGCGATCTCCTCCCCGATCCAAATCGACTCAAAGCGGAGCTGTTTTACAACCGGCTTCACCTCTTCCCTCGACTCGTGGCGATCTACATGGTGCTGGGGATGCTCTTGCTGCTGCTGGGATTTGCCGAGATATTGCAGGGGGCACAGAAACCCGTCTATGTCTGGGCGCGGCGGGGAGCCACGGCGATACTGGTACTGCTGTTTCTCGCGCACACGGCGGGCCTGGGGCTGCGCGGGTACATCAGCGGGCACGCCCCGTGGAGTGATGCGTATGAGTCGCTGCTCTACATCTCCTGGTCGGCGATGCTGGCGGGGGTGGTGTTCTTCCGCCGATCCCTGCTGGTGCTCGCCGCGACGGTGATCATCGCTGGGATCTTCATGTTTACCGCGCATCTGAGCAACATCAATCCCCAGATCACCACGCTCGTCCCCGTCCTCAAATCCTACTGGCTCACCATCCACGTCTCGATCATCACCGCCAGCTACGGTTTCCTGGGACTCGGTGCGGTGCTGGGCTACATCGTCCTGCTCCTTTTCCTCCTTCGTCATCCCGAGCGTCGCCCCCACATTGACGCGGCGATCCATCGTCTCATTGCCGTCGATGAAGCCGCGCTGATCATCGGGCTCTCTCTCCTGGCGATCGGTAACTTCATCGGCGGAGTGTGGGCGAACGAATCGTGGGGACGCTACTGGGGCTGGGATCCCAAGGAGACTTGGGCATATGTGACCATCGTCGCTTACACCCTTATCCTCCACCTGCGCCTCATCCCCCGATTTGACCGCCCCTACATCTTGGCTGTGGCCTCCTTCAGCACCTTCGCCACGGTACTGATGACCTACTTCGGGGTCAATTTCTACCTCAGCGGCATGCACTCCTATGCCACCGGCGACCCCGTACCCATCCCCCAGTGGGTCTATTGGCTCACCGGTGTAGCGGTGGTGACGATCGCCGCAGCATGGCCCAAACGGGGGCTTGGGAAGTTGAAGGTAGGAAATAAGCGGTAAGCGGAAGTGGATAGCTTGTTTCAGTATCAAGACGTTGGGTAGGGCTGACCTCCCCACATCCGAAAACAAATAAAGGAGGTATACGATGATACCAAATAGATGGATATCACACCTCATCATGGCAATCATTCTACTTTCCGGCACACTCTTGGCTTCATCCTATCGTGTCGTTGATTTGACCGAAGTGAAAACCCACTACAACGCTCACGATGCACTCTTCATCGATGCGCGGGATGCGGAAGTGTATGCCCAAGGGACGATCCTGCGGGCACTCAACGTCCCATTGAAGCGGTTTAAACGGATGAAGAAATGGCTACCGGTACGCATGGACGCACCCATCTTGCTCTTTGGTGATGGGGTCAATGCTACCCATCCAGTAAGGCTTGCGGAGCGATGTGCTCGAGCAGGATACACACATGTGATGGTCTATCGCAAGGGATTCCCCGAGTGGAAACAGCACGCACTCCCGATCATGGCAATCCCCAAACCGTGCCGATGCGATGGACACCCCTACACCCCACAAGGCAAACCGGTGACGGTGGCCGGAGCTAAACTCTATCTCTCACATGAGGATGAGAGCCAGATCGATGCCCGCTGGATGATACCACTGATCAACAATAGCACCATCCCCGCCGGCGTACAACTGGTCGATGTACGCCCTACCAAACAATACGCTGCCGGGCATTTGAAGGGTGCCATCAGTGTCCCCTATGACCCCGAGAAGCAGGCGATGGATATACACCGACTTCCCAAAGGGAAAGCGATCCTCTTGTACTGCAAGCATGGATCGATCTCCGCCGATGCCTATGCGTCGCTGCCTGATGCTGTGGCGGAGCGGGTGAAGGTACTGGAGGCGGATTTGAAGTGTGGGGAACAGGGGTGTGGGGTGCAAGGGAATTAGCTGGCTTGTTGCCCTCTCCGCTTCGCCCGATGGGTCGCTGTCGCTTCGAGGGGATCATCCGGCCAATGGTGCTTGGGGTAGCGGCCACGGAGCTCTTTTTTGACATCGGCGTAGATGTGAGCCCAGAAACTCGCCAGATCGGTGGTCACCTGCATCGGACGGGAGGCTGGGGAGAGGAGGTGGAGGGTCAGCGGGAGACGACCATCGAGAATCGCAGGGGTCTGTGCCAGACCAAACATTTCCTGGAGTCGCACCGCAAGAATAGGGTGATCGGGATCGGTGTAGTCAATCGGGATGTGTGACCCCGAGGGGACGGTGAGACGTGCTGGGGCGAGGCGATCGAGGGTCTGGGTCTGCGGGTAGGTCAGGAGCCCCAGCAATATGCCGTGCAGATCGAGTCCGGCAAGCCCACGAAGAGACATGATCCCTCGCAGATAAGGAGAGAGCCATTCCTCAAGATGCTCCAGCAGATATGCGGGGGCACAATCGGGAAAATCCTCCCCGTGATGGTGGAGGAAGGCAACCCGATCACGCAGAGAGATCGAGCGCTTGTCCCACGGGAGGGGCTTGAGCTCCTGACGGGCAATCTCATCGAGGAGGAGGTCGGTGGCTTCGGGGTGATCGGTGGCTGAGAGGGGACGCTCGGAGAGGAGGATACTCCCGAGCCGATGAACGTGGCGTACTTCGACCCGCTCTTGGACTTCGTTCCACTCCAGCTCTTCTTGTTCGATGATGTGATCGGAGAAATACTCGGTGATCTGCGCTTGGTGGATCGGTGCGGCCTTGTAGATCGCCGCATGGGTCGAACGAGCATCGAGATCGGCGATGACGATCCAGGGGGAGCGAGTGAGGGAGTCAGCAGCGGGGAGACGGGCACCCCGACCGCTCTGGATGAGGTACTCGGGGCTCCCGACCTGACGCTGACGGGCGATCCGTTCAGGATACGCA
>WFMQ01000105.1 GCA_015488995.1 Nitratifractor sp.
AGGTGTTCTTGGGCGGTCATCGTGCGCCCTTTTCCGGCGGCGATCTCTGCGCGCACTTCCCGGAGGGCGTGCTCCAGCTCCAGCTCCCGCAACTGTTCATAGCGATCGATATCCACCACTACGTATTTATTTTTTCCCCGTACTGAGACAAGAACTTCATCGAATGACTGGAGGAGATTTTCAAATATTTTAACCCCTTTGATTTTTAAATCATTGGCTGCAACGACCATAGAAGACTCCTTTGAATGCGATTCATCATGTTATTATTTTTGATACATCCTCTCCACGTGCTCCATCTTCTTCCCCAGATTGAGCAGCACCATGTCCCCAAGTACCAGTGCCATCATTGCTTCGGTGACGACGGCACCCCGTACGGCGACGCAGGGGTCGTGGCGGCCTTTGAGTGCGAGGGTGGTGGGGGTGCCATCGGTGGTGATTGTCTGCTGGGGCTGGAAGATGCTCGGGGTGGGTTTGAAGTGGGTTTTGACCAGCAGATCCTCCCCGTTGCTGATGCCGCCGAGGATACCGCCACTGTGATTGGTAGCAAATCTCTCCGGCATGATCGGATCGTTGTTTGCACTGCCGTGGAGATGTGCCGCATCGATCCCATCACCGATCTCGACTGCTTTGGCGGCATTGATCCCCATCATCGCTTCGGCGAGGATCGCGTCAAGCTTGTAGTAGAGGGGTTCGCCCAGACCGATTGGCATCCCCGTGGCACGGGTGAGGACGACACCCCCGACCGAGTCGTGGTGGGCTTTGGCTTCGAGGATGGCTGCTTCTTGTGCTGCGGCCTTGTCCGGATCGAGTGCCATCAGCGGTGAGGTGCGTGCATGGGCAAAATCGTACCGCTCCGCCGCGATCCCATCCACCGCACACACCCCACTCTCGACGGTGATCCCGATACGCTCAAGCATCAGTTTGGCGATGGCGCCAGCCGCGACCCGTGCGGCCGTTTCTCTGGCCGAGGAGCGTCCCCCTCCCCGGTAGTCCCGCAGACCGTATTTGTGCTGGTAGGTGTAGTCAGCATGGCCGGGGCGGAAGAGATCAGCGACGTTGCCGTAGTCGCGGGATTTTTGATCGGTGTTTTGGATCACCATGGCGATGGGGGTTCCCGTACTGAGCCCGTCGAAGACCCCAGAGAGGATATCGACGACATCGTCCTCTTTGCGAGCCGTCTCGAGTTTTGATTTGCCCGGTTTGCGCCGGTCGAGCTCCGATTGGACAAACACCGCATCGATTGGCAAGCCTGCCGGCACCCCATCGAGGATACATCCAAGTGCTTTGCCGTGCGACTCACCGAACGTGGTCAAACGGAGTTGCCGCCCAAAGGTGTTCATCGTTTCCCCTTTCCATTGTTCCCTTTTTCGCGCAGCCGATCGAGGGCAATCTTGGCCGCCCTTTGCTGGGCCTCTTTTTTGCTCTTGCCCCACGCGCTGGCGATGGTCTCTCCCCCCAGCTGGATACCGATCTCAAACTCTTTTTTGTGATCGGGACCCTTGCTGTCAAGTAGCCGATAATCTGGGGTCACTCCATGGGTGGCCTGTGTCAACTCCTGCAAGGCGGTTTTGTAGTCTTGGGAGAGGGTGTTGAGGTCGATTTTGGGGTAGGTCTCCTCCAGCAGGGTGATGATGATCCCCTGACACGTCGTCAGCCCCGCCTCGAGGTACAGTGCTCCGATGACCGCCTCGAAGGCGTTGGAGAGGAGCGAGGGCTTGGTGCGCCCCTCGTTGTTTTCTTCGGCGGGAGAGAGGAGGATGTACGCCCCCAGATCAATCGTTTTGGCCAGCTTGGTGAAGCCGCTTTCGTTGACGAGCGAGGCACGGATTTTGGAGAGCACCCCTTCATCTTCGGTGGGAAATTTTTTGTAGAGATACTCCCCGACGATGAGGTCGAGTACCGCATCCCCGAGAAACTCCAGCCGCTCATTATTGTAAGGCTTTTTATAACTCTTGTGGGTCAAAGCCTCAATAATCAATTGCTCATCCTCGAAGCGGTATCCAAGCCGCTCTTGCAAGTGGTGGTGGTCGTTCATGGTTGTCCTTTGGTTTTGGTCGGCATATTATACCTGAATCCCGTAATCGTCAGCATGACAATTTGACCTTTTATCGCCTCTGGGATGGTTTGGGGAGTATACTGTCACCAAAAAGGAGATACACGCATGAAGAAGCTTCGTGACCTCCACCGCCTCGACAAGCCGAGAGAGAAACTCGTCGCACGCGGTACGCAAGCCCTCAAAAACGACGAACTCATGGCGGTACTGCTTGGCTCCGGGGTACGGGGAAAAGATGTCCGTAAGCTCGCCCGTGAGATCGTGACCTTGATGGAGAGTGATTTTGAGCACCTCACACTCGAGCGCCTTCTGGCGATCCACGGTCTCGGCACAGCCAAAGCCTCTCAAATCCTCGCAGCCATCGAGTTCTCGCGCCGTTACCTCATCCGTACCCGCCGCCGTATCACCGATGCCCGCCATGTCTACGAGGAGCTTCAGGACTATGCGACACGCTCCCAGGAGTATTTCCTCTCCCTCACCCTCGACGGTGCGTCGCATCTCATCGAGACCCGCGTAGTCTTCATCGGCACACTCAACCAATCCCTCGTCCATCCCCGTGAAGTCTTCGCCGATGCCATCGCTGATCGGGCTGCGGGGATCATCATCGCCCACAATCACCCCTCCGGCACGCTTGAGGCGAGTCACGCCGATCTCCAGATCACCCGCCGCCTCACCGAAGTCGCCAAACTTATCGGGATCGACCTCCTCGATCATGTGATCCTCTCCAAGGAGGGGTATTATAGTTTGTCAGATGAGGGGTTGATGTAGGGCGACGCAGATCCTCGGCAACGAGAAGGTCATGAAAACGTTGCAGAGTGCTGCTGGAGCTGTTTGAGGTGCAACACGCACGCTCCGCTTGAGGGGTGCGTGTCCGCTGGGCTGATGGTCTACAGTGGTAAGACCCGAATGTTTTTGTCCAGGTGGGTCTTGAGAGCATTTTCGATCGCAAAGAGGGTACCGGTACTCGCACTCGCACAGCCGTTGCACGCCCCGAGATAGCGGATATAGAGGTCGGTGTGTTCACCGTTTTGTTTGATGTCGACGATCTCCATGTCTCCGCCGTCCATCACAAGGAAATGGCGGATGTGCTCATCGATGACAGAGTTGATCTTGGCCAATTGTTGCTCGCTGGTCATCTGGGCAAACGGGGTGTCATCTGGTACGTCGACGGTGGCGGCTTCTTCGGCCATCTTGGCACGTACCACACGGAGGATATCCCCCAGGGCATCGGCACAGCGGTGGTCAAATGCCCCCGCTTTGGTGTAGTGGGTGATCTGCTCGGTGGTGGTCAGATCGTGCAGACGAATGACCTGCTCGATGGTGGTGCGCTTGATGCCAGCATCGGCACAGACGATCGTCTCACCCTCATCATCGGGTGTGTTTCTTAGGTAGGCATTGGCCGCTTCGGCTGCGGCGGTCATGGCGTGGGTGATGGTGTATTGTTTGACCTCGGGGAGGGCTACGGTGGTGGGATTGTCTCGGAGAAAATATTCGAGGGATTTGTAGGTGATCTCGGGGATCTCCTCGACTTTTTTGTTGCGCGAGAGCATGCAGAGCATGTCGTTGGCTGCGCGGGCGACGGGGGAGCCGAAGAGCTCAAACCGGCTCATCTTGATCGTGCCAGTGGAAGCTTCGACGACCCAGTACAGTACGATCATTTCCGATGTTTCAGGGCTCCCCCAGCGGTGGACAAAGAGATCCCCTCCGAGTTGGTGAGCCTCATCGGCATCGATGGCTCCGTAATTGATCGGTTTTTTGATCATACTCTGGACTTTGAATCCGTAGTCATCCCAGTGGGCGTTGCCCAGCAAATGTGCCTGACTCATGCTTGCTCCTCCGTGGTGGCTTCAGGGTAGGCGGGAGATTCATCCCGCAACAGAGCGATGCTCTCTTCGAGTGCCTGGGTGATCTCCTCGATCTCCGCTTCAGTGTTCATCCGGCTGAGTGCCAGCGTGATGACCGTATGGCGCAACGCGGGGTCAAGCCCTACGGCATCGACCAGGGGGCGGTGCGCCCAGTCACCTTGGGGATAGAGTGTGGCGGACGTGGCGGCGATGGCGGAGCGATTCAGCTCCAACAACAACGCCGCCGCTGGGACACCCTGGACGGCAAACGTGAGCGTATTGGGCACCCGAAGCGACCAAGGGGTGATGATCGTCACGTCGGGGAGTGCGCGGACGCGCTCCTCGAGGGCATCCCGCATGTCCCGCACATCCTCCATGTCGTATTCGAGGGCATCGACGGCCAATTCCATCGCTTTGCCCATGCCGATGATCCCCGCGAGATTGAGGAGACCGGCACGCTCTCCGCCCATCTGAGTGGGGCTCCCCATCAGCATCGGCTCCAGAGTGGCGCCGTGGCGTACGTAGAGGGCTCCCACACCGGTGGGGCCGTGGAACGTATGTGCTGAGAAGGTCATATAGGTGATGGGGGCACGCTGGACATCGACGGGGATTTTGCCGAGTGCCTGCGTCGCATCGGTGTGGAAGGGGACATTGTACTGAGCGCACATCTCCGCGATCTCTTCGATGGGTTGAATCGCACCGCTCTCTGCGTCCACCATCTCGATGCTCACCAGCGCGGTGCGGGGGGTGATGTAGTCGAGCAAATCTTGCGGATCGATCACGCCGTCCTTGTTGACCCCAAGGCGGAAGACTTTGGCTCCTTGCTTCTCAAGGTATGTGCAGATGGAGGCGATGGAGGCTGGGGCGCGTTCGGAGATGATGATCGCTCCCCCCTTGCCGGTGAGGATTTTGTGGATATAGAGACTGTTAAAAAGCCACGTATTGCTCTCCGTGTCGCCGGAGGTGATGAGGACATCGTCTTTTTTGTCGGCATGGATACCGGCATAGAGCTTGGCCATTGCATCGCCGTAGGCACGACGGGAGAGGTTGGCTTGGGTATAGGGAGCCAAGGGGTCGTGAAAGTTGGCTCCCAAAAAAGGTTTCATCGCATCCACGACCTGTTCGTCGGGACGCGTAAGATGATTGTTGTCGAGGTAGATAGGCATATTCAATATCCTTGTGGTCTAATAAGACAAATATTATCTGAATTAAATTCTACCCGCTCATTCCTTAGGGGTGGGTAAACCCCAATCCTCCTCCTCCTGCACTTGCCGAGGGATCGAGGGGGAGAGGTGGGTCGTCATCTCATAGCTGATCGTCCCGAAATGGTGTGCTGCTGCCTGCGCATCGTCCAGGATGCAGCGGGTATCGCTGTCCCCTTCGAGGGAGATAAAATCCATCGACACCCGCCCAAGCATCGGCGACCCATCCGGCACGGTGTAGGGGGCGTGTGCATCGCCACGTGGCCAGCCGTCGCCGTAGCCCAGATCGTAGGTCGAGACCGTCATGGGGCGGGTGAGGGTATGGTCTCCACCATACCCAATCCGAGCACCGGGGGAGAGGTGCCGGGTCGAGGTGCGTCGGGCATGAAGCGAGAGTACCGGTCGTAAGGGCACCGGATCGAAGGGGGCGGGGAGCTCATTGTAGCCGTAGAGGGCGATGCCGACTCGGGCTATGTCCTCATCGAAGTGGTGTGCGCGCAACAGGGTGGCTGAGTTGTGGCTGTGGAAGCGTACGTGGCCATACCCCGATGTGCGCACCGTCCGTTTGACTTGTTCGAAGCGTTTTTGCTGCCACATCAGCTCACTGCTGAGGACGTCGGCACTGCGGTAATGGGTCATGACCCCCACAAGGCTTAGCTTCCGATCGTGGATGATGCTTAGTGCGCCTTCGAGTTCATCCATGGCGATCCCGTTGCGATGCATTCCTGTATCGACTTTCAGCTCGATGCGGGCTGCCGGATCGAGATCCATCAGTTGCTGCCTGTCGGTCACCGCAAACGTAAACACCTCATCGGGGAAGGGGGGACCGTGCAAGATCAAAACTCGGTCAAAGTAGGGACGGATCCTCTCCGCTTCCTCGACCGAGATCACGACCGCCTGCGTGATGCCGTACTCGGCCGCCAAGGCAGCCATAATCGTCAGACCATGCCCGTAGGCATTGTCCTTGAGCACCACGGCAAGACGCTCTTTTGAGCCTGCCTTCAGAGCCAATTGGTTAAGATTGTGATAAAAATTGTGTTTGCTTATGTGAATAAATGCCATGCACAATTATAATACAATGATGTAAAGGTTTTGATAATGAAACGTCTCCGAGCGGAATGGGAATCCCACACAGTAATCCTTATGGCCTTTCCTCACGAGGCAACTGATTGGGCGCAGTATGATGATTGGGAGGCGGTCACAGCACCCTTTGTCCGGATCGCCCAAGCGGTGGCGTACTATCAGATGGTCTACATGCTCTGCCGGGATGCCGAAGCGATCAAACCTCTTTTTTGCAGCACGACCAATATCGTGTTTATCGAGGCGGAGTACGACGATACGTGGACGCGGGACTACGGGGCACTGAGCCTGGACGAGGAGGGGAAGAAGCGGCTGCTGGATTTTACGTTTGATGGATGGGGGGGAAAGTATCAAGCCGATCAAGACAACACGATCAACCGTTGGCTTGCGGGAAAGGGGTTTTATGGAGGGGCACCTCTCGAAGCGATCGATTATGTCCTTGAGGGGGGTGCGATCGATACCGATGGTGCCGGCACGATTCTCACGACCCGACGTTGCCTCTGCCACCCCAATCGCAACGGAGGGGGTTCGACTCACGAGGTGGAAACCCGTTTGCGGGATACGCTCGGAGCTCGGCGTGTGTTGTGGCTGGAAGAGGGGTACCTTGCTGGAGACGACACCGATGGGCATGTGGATATGTTGGCACGGTTTGTCAATGCGACGACCATTGCCTATGTCACCTGCACCCGTACCGAAGATGAACACTACCCCGCGCTCAAAAAGATGGAAGCAGAGCTCCAGCGCTTCCGAGCGGCATCAGGCGACCCCTATACCCTCATCCCGCTCCCGCTCCCTGAGCCAAAATACAATGAAGCCGGCGACCGCCTCCCGGCTACGTATGCCAACTTTCTCATCAGCAACGGTGCCGTCATCTATCCGACATACCGCGATCCCAATGATACAAAAGTGGGGGAGATGTTTCGAGAGATTTTCCCAGATCGGGAAGTGATCCCGATCCCGTGTTTGCATTTGATTCGTGAGGGGGGGAGTGTGCACTGCTCCACCATGCACATCGCGTATTGACCCCTTCGCGTGACCGCCCCTGTAGGATCAAACGTCCTGAAGCGACAGCACCAGCACCTCTTCGTCGTCGTTGTCTTGGGCCGAGTGGGCGGCATCCGTCGATGCGGTCTCTCGGGGTACCTCGTGCGTCTCTTTGCGACGAAGTTGCCCTTGGAGTTCATAGACGGGCAGCGGTTTGGAGTAGTAATACCCCTGAAGATAGTCACAGCCGTATTCGATGAGGAGGGCGGCGGTTTGGGCATTTTCTACCCCCTCGGCGACCAGCTTCATCCCCAGAGAGTGACCCACTTCGATGATGGCATGTACCACCTGCTGCCACTTCGTGTCTTTTAAGATATTGTCGATAAAACTTTTGTCGATTTTGAGCGTACTGGCGGGAATCTTGGTCAGATATTCAAACGACGTGAACCCCGTGCCAAAGTCATCGAGAGAGAGGGTCACCCCCACGTCTCTGAGTCGATTCAATGTCTGGAGAATGGTGTCCACATTGTTCATGGCCAAGGACTCGGTAAGCTCTATCTTGATCCGATTGGGGCGCACGCGGTATTTCTTGATTTGTTCGGAGAGGTAGGGGATGTACGCGTCACACTCGATTTCCCGCATGGAGGCATTGAGCGAGACGACGATCTCTTCAAAGCCAAACACGCTCCATTTGGCTTGCTGATGGATCACTTCGTGTACGAGAAAACGCCCCGCCTCGACGATAAAACCTGTCTTCTCCATCAGAGGGATGAAGACATCGGGGGGGATGAGTCCATGGACAGGGTGTTTCCATCGCATCAACGCTTCGGCGGCGGTGATGGTGCCGGTACGCCCGTCGATGATCGGTTGATAGTAGATGACCAGCTCCTGTCGCTCGATGCTGTATTGCATATCGTATTGCAGTGCCGATTCATCAAAAGAGTGTTTGGAGAGTGTCTTACGAGCGAGGTGTACGTTGCCCACGCCGGATTGACGGGCTTCGATCAGTGCTTCGTGTGCTTTGCCCAGCAGTTCAGTGACTTTGCCACTCTCCGGTGTGGTGGCGATCCCGATAGAGGCGGTCAGGTAGGCATCGCTCTTGTGCTCTTCGTACAATTGGATGATTTTGGTTTGAAGCGTTTTGGCAATCTTGAAGAGGGCTTCGGTCGAGTCAATCGACGCAAACATCAACAGGAAATTTCCATAGCCGAGGGCGTATGTCTTGTAGCCGTGGAGGAGGGACACTTGCTCCAAGAGGTGGGTCACCGCCAAGATGCTCTTGTCCGATTCCTCGTGCCCAAGGAGGGATTGTGTGACCATAAAATCATCAATCGATACGACCATCAGTGCGGTCTTCCCCTCGGTGAGGTGGTGCTTGCTGCAGAGCATCTGATACTCATGGTGTGCTTTGGTGCGATTGGGGAGGCGGGTCAATGGATCGCGCTCTCCTGAGGCGATTTGGCGTAATGTCTCTTGCAGGTCACGGATGACGATGACGGTCTCCACCTCTGCCTTCCCGGCAGAAGGCCTTTGATCGAGGTACAGATCGACCGTCACTTTTCCCCGCTTCCGTAGCTCAAGCTGAAGTTGGGGGAAGAGGGAGAGATCTTCGTGTTTCTGCAGCGCAACAGCGTGCGCATCCAAAAAGGATGTAAACGTTTTCAGCTCGCCTTTATCGTAGATGTTGGGCATATCCGATTGGAGGAGTATTTTTTGCGTCAGGGGGAGATGGAGCAAGGTTCCCATGGCTTCGTTCATATAATGGATCGTATGGTCAGGTGCCATGATCAAAATGGCATCTTTTGAGACCGACAAGATAGAGTAGAATCCCCCAAGAGCTTGCTTGAGGTATTGCGTCTGTTTGCGTTGTCTTAGGGCATACCCCGCGACCAAAACAGACACAATCACGACGATAAAAGCGAGGATGAGCCCGTTATCCATGATGGTTCCTGTTGAATATTGTGAGGGTCTGATTGTACCTTTTCTCTCCTTGGGGGTGGGTTATCCGATGGCAATCTTCTCGCCGGTCTCCTGTGTGTGGCGATAGAGGGACGTGGCGTGAATCGTGTGGTAGAGGATCCATCCAAACGACAGAGCGATGGCCACCCCCGCTGCATGTGCCATCGGTGCCCACCCCACACTCACCAGCAGCAGCACGCCACTCCCGAGATGGAGATAGAGGTGGAGGCGTGCGGTACGCGGATGGATGATTTCGTGCATCATCGGTGCGGTAAAATACCCCTGTGAATTGAGATGAAACCAAGTAAGGAAGGGGATGATCTTGTAGAGCATCGCAAAGAGGATGCTGACCCCAAATAGACCAAACAGCACACCCTGAAGTGGGGGCAAAAATGGATAGGCATCTCCGGGCGGTACGATCGAGAGCAGCATAGAGGCGATGAGGCTGGTCAGTCCGATGCGCCAAAACCACACCGTCGCATCGGTCAAAGGGCGTTTACGCTGGGTCAATCGGTGGAGGGTGACGGTGCCGTAACTGATGAGCATCAGCGATAGGACTGTCTGCAACCACGGTATCCCTGTGGGCCAGACCATCTCAGCCCCGCCCAAGAGCAACAAGACCCCGAGCAGACCCCACCCAAAACCGCGTCGCATCCACTGTGGATGCGGGGGGGTCACGTAAAACATTTCGATGACTTGGAACGAGATGCTCACGATCAGCAGGGCGATCCAGCCGTAGAGACCGAAGGAGTAGTGGAGGGTACGCAGGGGGAGATACATCGCGCCGTCCCATCCTCCCCCCCAAACACCGACGAGAGAGAGCCCTATCCCCACGACACCCGCGAGGGAGATCAGTGCCGCCATCATCCCGCGTGATGACGGAGAGTGGTGGGTGACCTCTCCCAAGCGGCGCAACAGGAGTCCGATCAGTGGCAGGAGGGCTCCTCCGAGCAGCACAGCAGCGGCGATGAATGCCCATGGACGTGTCGTCCAAAATCCCACCAGCAAGGCCCCAACCCCTAGAACAAAAGGGTACTGCACCGCTGCTGCCAATTGGGTCGGCATCTTCAGTACGACCCCCGCAATCACCGGCAGCATTTGAAACAGTGCCCCCAGCATAAACGAGAGCATGACTCCCAACGTGAAGAGGTGCACCATGATGCGCCCTTGGGGGGTGGCGGGATCCAGTGCTTCGGCTCCGAAGTGCCCCATCCATATCCCCCCGACAATCCCAAACACAGCTCCGACCATCATAAAGCGGAACACCACCGAAAGGGGGGGTGCTTGATCCAGCGAGAGACCGTTTTGGTCAAACACGCAACTCCCCCTTCAAATCGCAGTCTGTATTGGGGGTGATGAGGATGTGCCACTCTCCAGTGGTGACCTCTTCCGATAGAGACTGCAGGTGGTTCTCTTGGGCAAGTTTGAGGAGGGGGATAGGATTTTTGCGGCTGAGCATGTAGAGGCAGCTGTCCGCATCAAGCTTCCGAAGAATCGCAACGGCCTTTTCGAGAGGCTCGGGGTGAGCCATCTGTCGCGCATCAAGCAGGAGGTGGGTCACAGGCTCATCCCCCTCAGGGCCGTGAGGGTCTCCTCCTTGAGCTCAGAGGGGAAGACACGATCGCACATGGCATAAAGCATCTGCTCCTCTTTCATGTTGTGCTGCTGGAGGAGGATCATCATCGATTCGGCCAGCGAGAGGTAGGCATCGCGGTCTTTGGCTTCGACCGCTTCGGCCATCTTGCCGATGAGCCCACGCACTTGCTCATGCTCAAAGCGCATGATTTTGGTCGGGCCATCGGCACTCCCGGTCTTGGCTTCAAAGGTGGGGAAGAGCTCCTCCTCCTCTTTTTTGAAGTGGAGGAGTGTTTCGTTGGCAAATGCAAGGAACTCGGGCTCGACCGCTTCCCAATTCTTGGCAGCGGCAGACGCTTCGGCTTTGGCAAAGAGGGTGTCGCATTCGCGGTGTTCAGTGGTCATGTAGTGAGAAATAATCATGGGGTCTCCTTGGTGAGGGTGAGAAATGGGGTCGTATCATGTGCCGTGAGGATCGCGCGGGTGCGCCCTTGCCAGAGTGACTGGAAGGTGGCGACCTCTTCGGGAGTGGCCTCGTCGTGTAGGGCCTTGAGCATCAGCGGTTTCATGCGGGGATCGCCCGGGACAGCAGAAGGATCGTAGCGCAACGTCACGGTGGCATCGTTGTCGAGCCGGGTGAGGCGGACATCGCCGTCAAATGCGACCCCGTAGCGGAGGCGATCGTTGCGGGCAAACTTCCCCCCCATCCCTTTGAAGCCGCCGATACCTCCCGCACCGGTGATGCAGCCGATCACATGCCCGACCACGCCGACCACGCCAGCATCTTCGGCTCCGGAGAGTTCGACGAGGAGGTCACTGCGGCGAGGAAGCGTGTCGGGATAGAGCCTCTCCAACCCCACACGTGCCATGAGAAAAGCACCCGCGACGGTGGGGCAGGAGTGGCCAGCGAGTGTGACGCAATCTGCATACGAAATCTTCACGCGCCCCTCGGGGAGGGCTCCGAGAAAATCGGCCAACGGATCGAACATTTCAATCGCTGCGATCGCGTCATAAAAGGTAGGGTGGTTCATGGTAACATCTCCGTAACACATTTATAAATGGGATTATAAATCAAAAAATCTTGCCCCCCCTTGACGTGTATCAAGGTGTTGTAAGAAAAAATGGCTAAAATTACATCAAATAGGAGAGAATATATCCTATTTAAAATACCATCAAAAGCACTCTACTCTTTAGAAGTGCCCCCAAGGATTTCCCATGACCAACGGTGTACCCCAACCCGCCTTTTATATCTTCAAGTGCCAACAAAGTGCCCCTCCAGGGATGCCCAAGCCCAGCTGTGTCCGTCAAGATGATCCAGAGTCCCAGCAGCTCTTCCAACACCTCGGACAGCAGTTGATGATGAAAGGGCTTATCCAAACAGTGATGCCGATCCAGACGGGATGTTTGGGGCGTTGCCAACTCGGCCCGGTAATGCTGGTCGAGCCGGGACACACCATGTATGTCGGCCTGACCAAGGCGAAGATCGACCGCATCATCGAGGAGCACATCATCGGCGGGAATGTCGTCGATGAGTACGTCGTCCCCGAAGAGATGTGGGGTGAGCCGATCGCGCCAGCCTCGGTAACGCACGCGTAATATTTTAGAACGAACCGAGGGGGAGGTAGACGCATACATATGCTATACTTCCACCCACGTTGCTGTGCAGCGCACATTTACCCTATATAGGAGACACCATGTCCAAAACATCGGAACACAAAGAGCCCAAAACCCTCGATCAGCGGATCGATCGCATTTACCGGATGGCCAAATCCCATTTCGGCGAAGTCCGTTTCGTCGGGATCAAACGCCACACAAAAATTGGTTGGGTTGCCAAAATCCAGTTTGACGACTTCGACTCCCTCATTGCCGAAGGGGAAGATGCCATTGATGCCCTGCGCAACCTCCGCAAGCGCCTTCGCAAGATCATCGACCGGTACAACATGGTCTGATGAAACGCAACATTATTCTCATCGGCTTCATGGGCGTGGGCAAAGGGACGGTCGCGCGAGCCTTTGCCAAAAAATACGGCGTGTATGCCATCGATACCGATGATCTCATCGAGTCCAAAACGAACAAAGAGGTGAAGCAGATCTTCGCGAAAAAAGGGGAGAAGCACTTCCGCAAGCTTGAGCAGCAGACGGCCGACTGGATCGAAGCGAGCGTCACCGGGACATTGATCAGCTGTGGCGGAGGCTTTTATCACGTGAACAACCTAGACCGGTTGGGGACGGTTGTCCTGCTCGATGCTTCGTTTGAGTGGATCCACACACGGCTCAAAACGGCCAAGAACTCCGAAGCGAAATTGGCCAAGCGTCCCCTCTTCCAGGAGCCGAGAAGGGCAAAAAAGCTTTACAAAGAGCGGGAGTGCGCCTACAAAAAGGTTGCCGATGTCATCGTCAATGTTGAAGGGAAAAATCGGGATGAGATTTGCAAAGAGATCGCACAAAAGTGCGGGATTTAACGCAGACCAAACGGAGATTTGATTATAATAACTTAGTTGGGTCACTTGGAGGGTTTTTCGGAGTTCCTTCTGGTGACCGTATGGGTTCAGGATACATTCAGGACTCCTTCGGTCGCAATCGGAGGAGGCGTTGGAAACCCCTTTGATATTTGAGATATTTTTTGGGTGGCATGTTCCTCCGAAGGTGCCCCCTCTCTCGCCCTGAATGCATCCTGAACCCTATGCGAATATACGACCAAACTTTACAGCAAAAACGAGGCACCATGCAAGGATTTGAAACCTATCTTCGTGACCATCTGCCCACAACCGAGACGTTCCACCCGATCTACAACGACGCGATGGCTGATATGCTTCTCGCCGGGGGCAAACGGTTCCGTCCGATGCTGCTGCTGCGGATTGTCGAAGCGTACGAGCCGCTGTTGGTCGAGTCGGCGTATGCGCCGGCACTTGCGGTGGAGATGTTCCACACGTACTCATTGATCCACGATGATCTCCCAGCGATGGACGATGCACCGCTGCGTCGAGGGCATCCGACGCTCCACACCACCTACGATGAACCCACGGCGATCCTCGCTGGGGATGCACTCAACACCCATGCGTTTCTCCTCCTTGCCCGATCGGCGTTTCGCCCCGATGTGCAGATCAAATTGGTTGAGATCCTTGCCCGGGACGGCGGGGTGGATGGGATGGTGCTCGGACAGGCGATCGATCTCTATTTTGAAAATACCCCGCTGAGTGTCGAGCAGGTCAAAGAGCTCCACCGCAACAAAACCGCCAAGCTCATCGCCGCGAGTATGCTCATGGGGGCTGTGATCGTCGGGCTGGACACGTCCGCTCAAGAGGCGTTGTATGCCTTTGGGATCGATCTGGGCTTACTGTTTCAGATCCAGGATGACATCATTGATGAGACCCAGAGCGACGAAGAGGCGGGCAAAACCACTGGCAATGACGGGGACAAAAATAGCTTTATCAACCTCATGGGCTTGGCGAACACCGTCGCCGAAGCCGATACCCTTTCGATCGATCTGGCCGACCGTTTTGAAGCCTTTGATCCCAAACTCCAAACAGCCCTCAAGCCGCTGATGGATCACTACCTCACCCGACATCACCCACAATAATCTCACGAAGGATACCACCACCTATGGCAAAAAATGACAACATACTACGCAAAAAAATGGCCGATACGATCCGCTTCCTCGCCGCCGACATGGTACAGCGTGCCAACTCTGGGCACCCTGGAGCTCCCATGGGACTGGCGGACATCGCCGTCGTCCTCAGTGAACACCTCCACCACAATCCGAAAAACCCCGCCTGGCTCGGGCGCGACCGTCTGGTCTTTTCGGGTGGGCACGGGACGGGGCTGATCTA
>WFMQ01000106.1 GCA_015488995.1 Nitratifractor sp.
CCCCACCAACGCTTCGACCTGAGCGATCTCTGCATAAGGATCAGTGTGTTCGGGTGTACGTTCCGAAGCAAAACGACGGTACGCCTCGGTCGAGGTCATCGCTTCGGCCAGATCACCGATCCCGCCACGCCCCTCTACGGCAAAAATTCTCAAAGCTTCGCTCATCACAAAATGCCAAATGTCAACCGTTTCGATCTTGATATTGTCATAATCCGGATCGGCATAGATGCTTTTCCAGTGCTTCCACGGGTAGCTCTCGACCAATTCAGCCGCCTCCAACCAAATGCACCGGCGCCAATCGATGCGTTTGCCATTGTGTGTCATCCCCTTTTCCCAGCCGACTCCGTTGGTAGCATCGTTGAGCTCCTGTTGCAGGCGCAACATGGTTTCAATGTGGTTCATGATGGTTTACTCCTCTCTGGATCAGTGCCCGATCATCCTGGCCGCCGATTCGGCCAGCCGATCGATGGCTTGGTTCATGGCGGTTACGATCAGTGGTGTCTCGCCTTTGGGCACCGTGACCGACGTGCTAAACAATCGCGCTCGACGACCGTGTCCGGCAATGGGTTCGACAAAATAACTCGCCTCGAGCACCACCGCCTTTTGGGATGCGACATAGATGAAGCGATTGATGATGATTTTGAGACGCTTGCCGTTTGCTTTTTCGATGTCCCACGGATACCGATAGACTTTGGGGGTCGCGAAGCGTTTCTGAAGGTACGCGATCAGATGCCGGGTGATCCCCTTCTCCGGTGCCGCCGCCCATACCGATGCATCGCAGTAAGTCACCGCCCCTTTGTCGCTCTCGATGGGGATTTTGTTGCCGACGAGATATGGAGGGACGACCACTTGATCGACTCCGATCTGCCCCATATACCGATGGGAAGTATGGATCTGTGCTGAGGGCTCTGAGAGAATGTATTGTTGCGCAGGACCGCTGCATCCATTGAGCATCACCAGCACCCATACCACCGCCAAGCTGTATCGTCTCATATCAATCTCCAAAAATAAGTGAGTTGGGTTTTGTATTGAGCTTCTCGATGAAACGCTTGGTCTCCTCGGATGTCCGCCCCACCTCACGAAGCATCGCTTCAAGTTTCTTCCCAAAGAGCGAGCCAGAGCTGTACCCACGCATGACACTCTTGGTCGTCTTGAGGGTTTTGCGGAGTTCGGCGATCGCCGTGCTCAGTTCACTGTCACCCCCCATCAATCCTCGCAGACTGCCCATGGTTGTGTTGAGCTCATCGCTGAGACTCTGGAAGCTCGCCTTCCCAGTCAAGCCGTTGACATTTTTGATCATTTTCTTGCTCTCAGCAGCCAGATCAGTAAGCGTCGCCAGCAGGCGATCCAGATCAGCCAATACCGTATTGGGCTTGCGAGTCTGAGTCGGAAAATCCCAGAATCCATCATGCTGCACCAATCGCCCTGCTGTATGATTGGCATCGCGGGGATAGTCCAGATCGACATAGAGATTGTCAAAGAAGAGATTGCTCCCTCTCAGATATGCTTGTAACCCCTGTTTCACCGCCGATTTTAGGTTGGTGATGCCGTCATGATTCTGGTCGTTGAAGTTGGCTACATCGATCTGGCCAGTCGCATCGGCCTCAACCCCATGCTTGGCCGAATCATAGCGCAGAGATACCGTATCAAGCCGTCCCACTTCAAACCCCTGAAAGCGGATCAGCGTACCCGCGTCCAAACCGCTCACATCACCGGTAAAGGCAAAATGGAAAGGTACCCTCCGTATCTTGCCGCTTCCAATATGGTGTTTCATCGCTTCTGATCGGCGACTATAGAGCGTGAAGACACGATCAGATTTGGGCTGGTGGTAGGCTTTGTCAAATCGACTTTCAAAGCTAATGCTTCCCAGTAAGACACTGTTGATTGGTGCCAGATCAAGAGCGAGACTCCCCCCCTCCATGCTCACTGAGACGAGATCCTGATGCCAAAATTTGGTCGTAGTGTTGATCAGGTTGGTATACTTTTTTTTGATAAAGAGCTTAATCTCTGTCTTAGAGGTATTGGTATCGATGGTGACCTGGTCGATATTGCCCACTCGGAGGTGGCGGTAATTGACGGGTGCCCCCTCATGGATGTTGCCGATGCGCCGAGCACGCAAACGCACCGTAAAGCCTGACCCAGGAGAGCGGTAGGGTTCAAGCTGACCGACAAAACGATCCCGAAATGTGTCTGAGTGGCCAGCACTCATGGAGATATATGTCCCTTTGAGTAACGTATCCAGACCACGCACGCCCCGATAATCAACCTGGGGTGAGACAATCCAAAAATGGGTTGTCTCATTCAAAAAAGCTTCGGCTTCTTTTTTCATCCGGATGAAGACTTGCACACCCCTCCCCTGCTTCTGTAATCCAATCCGGGTCACGTGGCCGACGACCAGATCCCGATATTTGACCAAACTCTCTCCAGGATTCAGCCCATTACTGCTCGGGAAATCCACCCGTATCTCAGGCCCCAACTGCGAAAAATGTTGATAGATTAGCCAGCCAGAAATGATCACAGCAATCACGGGAACAATCCAAATCGATGTCAGGAGATTGAAGGTGCGATTGTCCTCGAGTTCTGGGGTCTCGATCGTACTCATCTATTTTTCTCCTTTTTTTGGGATGGTTTGCGGGGATACTCCCGGATCAACCGTGGGTCAAACGACAGAGCCGTCATCATGGTGAAAAACACCATCAACACAAAGGCCGTCGCACCGGGTCCGGCTAAAATTTTGAAACTGTCAAATTTCACCAGCCCCGTTAATATCGAAACAACAAACACATCGACCATCGACCAAGGGCCAATCACCTCGGTCAAATAATAGAGTTTGTGACGCAAAGCTTTGCTCTCTGAAACGGGGTGGCGGACGCTTATGAGAAGATATAATAGCAAAACAAACTTCAAGATAGGAACAAAGACCGATGCCATCAAGATGATCACAGCGATGGGATACGAGCCTTGATCCCATAGGAGAATGACGCCTCCCATAATCGTGTTACCCGAGTGCCCATCAATAATATTGTTGATATTCAGCACGGGGTACAGATTGGCCGGGATGTAGAGAATCATAGCCGTCAGCAGCAGAGCCCACGTCCGCCCTATTCCGTGTTTGGGCTCACGGTAGATATGAGAATCACAACGATGGCACAAGATCGCACCACCGTGATCGACGTTGACCGCTTCACAGACGGGGCATCGGATGACATTAATCCGCTTGGACGGCTTCTTAGCCATGATAGATCCTCTGGCGCAACTCCCAAAGTGTCCCGATACGCCGTGCTTTGGTCAGATAGGTATCGATACCGACATACAGAATCAGTGCCCAGAAGGAGACTCCGAAATGAATCTGTACTTCTCCCGTGAGTTTCACCAGTGCCACCAAAATACTCACAAGAAAGATGTCCACCATGCTCCAAGGCATCAGATGAGACAGTAACACCAGCAACTCCCGCGTCAAGGCCTCACCAATGCCCAAGCGCATCAACACGATCAAGACAATGTAATTCGCCAGCACCATGCCAGGAATGATCAGCGCCATAAACAGCACGCCGATGGCGACAATGTAATACCCATTCTCAATCAATTGTCGGATCGACTCCACGATGTTCATGTGTTGCTCATTCCCAAGCAGATCGATCCGGATCAGAGGAAAGAGATTGGCTACGACGAAAAGGATCAGGCCGGTAATGGCGAGAGAGAGAGCCCGATCAAGATAACTCGGATCGTAGCGATAGAGGATCGTCCCACATTGGGTGCAAAGGGCACATTTACCAGAGGGGAGGGGTACCTTTTGGTAGAGCGTATTGCATTTGGGGCAGATGACGAGTTGATCCAGCTCAGCCTCTTCTTTGATCGGATCTTCCACCACCTCTCCTACTCCATCGACCCACGCAGGAGATCGACGACATTGGTCGCATAGCTCCCTTTTGGGAGGACAAACCCCAGCTCATAGTGGGCTTTTTCGGGAAGATACTTTCGGGTGATCTCTGTGGGGAAGATCCACGCATACCGACGGGAGCCATCCTCAGCAATCGGCACATCAAACTTCGCTTCAACCTCTCGGGATTCCCCCTCGGCTCTCTTGGCCTTTTTGCCGGGAATCAGCCCAGTAGGAGTCCGATCCTTGCGGGCAAATTTCTCAGCCTCCTCCTCCACCTCATCGGCATGGAAGATACGCCCATGGGGATAATGCATCATCACATCGCCCCGGAGGATTTTGAAAAAGTGCTTTTGTTTGGCTGTCCCGACAAGTGTCCCAGTCGGCAATCCCGCCGCCTTCTCGGCTTCACTCTCGTCAAATCCATCCAACAATCGGCTGATCTCGATCCGGCGGCTGAGCCAATTGTTGAACAGGTAGCTCTGATACGCACTGATGAGAAACTCCCGCGTCTTGCGGTCACGCATCCTCACGCTCCCCTCGACGATCGCTTGGCCTTCCCGCCAATTGTCCCCATCCCGACCAAAACGCTGGTATCCGAAGTAGTTCGGCACCCCGTTTGCCTCGATCCAATCGAGCACCGAGTCAAGTTTGGCTTGCTGGACGCCGAGGACTTTTTTGAAGCGCAGCGAGAAGCGGTTGCCTTTGAGGTGGCCGATGCGGAGCTTGTTGGTGTGGCGGGTGGTGGAGAGGATTTTGATCTGCGGATGGGCAAAGCTCTCGATGGCTGTTTCATGGGTGGCGGGCAAAGAGAGATACTGCATCGTCATGGCATGCTTGTCCTTGAGCCCCGCATACCCGATCTCACGCCGACGGATACCGAGATGGCTGCTCAGGATATCGAGCATCTCCCAGGTGGTCAGCTCCTTCTTGCGCACCAGGATGATCAGATGCTCCCCCTCCCCGGCCCACTCGTACAAGGGAATCTCCTCCACGATAAAATCCCGTGGCGAAGGAGCGAAGTGAAAGTCATTGCGATGGGCAAGGGGCAGAAGCCACGTCGGAGTGTTTGAAGTATTCAAAGGTAGCCTTCAGGGTTTGTTTTGGTTGAATATATCCAAGATCTCTATCCAATCATCTTCAGGATGGATCTCATAAACGATCGTATAGCCATGGAAAATCATATCACGAACCGTGTCATCATCGAAGTAGATCGAACGTCTGTACTGATACGGTAAATCAATCAAAGGTTTGATGCAGTCGTTTAAATCAGCGAGAAAGTGTACGCTGGCTAAAAAATTATCTTGGGCAATATAATCGAGTATCCCAAAAAGATGCTCGGTAAAGTCACTGTGCCGACGGATGTGCATATCTGCGCTCTAAATCATCCATAAATGTCTCAACGCGGCTCTCAAATTCTGCTTCAGACAACAGGGAAGCTTTGCCGTTTTTAATCTCATCTCGTATCGCTTGGAGATGTTTTTTACGTTCATAAAAGTAGGGATCCGATGCGAGATTTTTATCACGAAGAATCTCCACACTGTCTTTGAATGTCTCTTTAAGGAGACCCATGACATCAGCAAGTAAATCATCCCGCACATTCAAGGTCAATGTCTGCATACTTTTGTCTCCCCCGTTTTCTTTGGATTATTATACCCAAATCCGTCAATAGAAAAAAGCATTAGTCGCAATCATCGTCTCCATGGGCTTCACGTAAAATCATCACCGAACCTACGGGTGCGACTCAAATTTTACGCAAAACCCATGAACACGAGCATCACAGCTACTGCAGATTTTCTATTTACGGATTTGGGTTATATCCAAAGTTTCAAAACAGAACCTACTTCCGCCGCAACACCACCCCACTCTCCACGTGCTTCGTGTACGGAAACTGATCAAAAATCGCCCCCTCCATCACCGTGTGTGTTTGCGTGAGTGTTGCCAAATCCCGTGCGAGGGTTTCGGGGTTGCAGGAGATATAAAGAATATGCTCAAAACCACGCACCAGCTCCGTCGTCGCAGGATCAAGCCCAGCACGCGGGGGATCGACAAGGATCGTTGAAAAATCATAGCTACCCAGATCGACCCCTTCCAAGCGTCGAAACGGGCGCACCCCGGCAAACGCCTCCACCATCTCCTCGGAACTCATCCGCACAAAGGTGATGGTGTCGGTTCCGTTGAGGGCGACATTTTCCTGGGCAGCACGTATGGAGTTTTTACTCACTTCGGTTGCCAGCACCCGATCGAAGTGTCGGGAGAGTGGGAGGGTGAAGTTGCCCAGCCCGCAATAGAGCTCGATCAAATCCCCCCGACCGACCGACCGCGCTTGTCCCACCCCCCACTCGATCATCTGGGTATTGACCCTCGGATTGGGCTGTGTGAAGCCCCCTTCGTAGTAGCGGTATCGGTAGGGGATGCCCTCGATCGTCAGCGTCTCAGTGACATAGTCTTGAGAGAGCACCACTTTTTGCTTGCGGCTGCGGCCAATAATGCAAATACCTAAGGCCTGTTCAAGCACCTTGGCTTCGGCTTCCCATGCCTCATCCAGCTTGCGGTGATAAATCAGCGTCACCAGCACCTCCCCGGTTGTTGTCGCGAGAAATTCCACGGCAAAGAGCCGTCGGCGCAGCACTTCCGAATCGTTGATCGCATCACAAAGCAGCGGCATGAGGTTAAAAATAGGCTCAGAGACTTTAGGACACTCCGAGATGGTCACACTGCCATTTTTCTCCCAGTTGCCCATCGCATAGTCACACCGGTCCCCCGTATGCCAGATGCGAAACTCCGCCCGGGAGCGGTAGTGTGTCTCTTCCCCTTGATACGCTGCCAACTCGTCATGGTAAAAAGGTGACAGCAGGTCAGCCACCCTCTTATGTTTTTGGACGACTTGTTCTTCATAGGGAATATCGTAGAGGGTGCATGAGCCACATTGGCCAAAAGATTCGCAGGTCATTGAGTGTCCTTTAGTTTTTTTACAAATTTTTCATATTTTTTTACCATACCCTCTTGCTCTGACCAGCGCAGGATCGCTTCCATCTCAAAAGGATTTTCCTGCGCAACCCACACCGCCTGCTGAAGCGATTGGGTATCATCCCAGTGATAATAGTCGGCCAACTCTTCCATACTCATCTCACCGACTTGTTTCACAGTGGCTTCCCTTTGCGGCGGGGACGTTTGCGGCGCAAGGTGAGGCGTTCCTGCTCTTCGGGAGAATAGTAGCTACGGGCTTTTTCGAGCAGAGTAGTCAACTCCTCGCGGAAAGGATAGCGGGGATTGAAACGGAACAAGCGTGTACGACCTGCTGTCTGACTCACCAGAACCCCGGCCAGTTCCAACCGCTCCAGCTGTTTTTGGATCGGATCGACACTGCTGTCGTAAAAGTCGGCGATCTCTTTGGCATACCCCTGCGTATTGGCAAGAATAAATTGCAACACCCGTTCACGGTTTTTTGATCCAAACAGATCTGAGAGCATTTATACCTCCATTGTAGTTTTTATAACCTATATTATAGTTTCCATTTCTTTTTTTGTCAAGTTTATCAGAATATTACGAAATTAAGTGCCAGGAAATTAAGTGCCAGGAACTAAATCCTAAATTTTTTGTTGGCATCTGCATTGTCATTGGTTATATCAATGGGTTGATTTGTTTGTGTTGTAATATCCAAGTACTAAAAGGATACAAAATGACCATCGCACTAAAACTGAAGTCCCAGCCCCTTTAAACTCCATTGGCTATAATTACACCCAACTACATCACAAACAAACTGGCAGACTATTGATCGGATTATGGAGGCAGGGCTTTGGCTCTGTAACGGGACTGAAGTCCCGCCTCCTGAGGCGTGTATGCCGGATCAACAACCAAAGGAACACTATGACACTGAGTGTGGTCATTCTCGCAGCAGGACAGGGAACCCGGATGAAATCCGACACCCCAAAAGTCCTCCATCCCATCTCCGGCAAGCCGATGCTGTTTCACGCGATCGACGCGGCACAGAAGATCTCCGATGACATCACCGTCGTCCTCCACCATCAGGCTGAGCGGATCCAGAGGGCAGTCGAAGCAGTCTATGAGGGGATCACCTTTCATATCCAGGATGCCGTCAACTACCCCGGCACCGGCGGAGCGATGCGCGGGATCAGCCCCCGGCATGAGCGGACATTGATCCTCAACGGCGACATGCCGCTGATCACCGAAGAGTCCCTCCACCTCCTCGCCGAAGGGGATGCCGATATCAACATGAGTGTCCTCCAGCTTGACCCCCCTCCAGCCTACGGGCGTGTCATCATCGAGGATGGACGCGTCCAGCGGATCGTCGAGGACAAAGACTGCACGCCCGAAGAGAGAGCCGTCACCACCCTCAATGCCGGGATCTACTGTGTCTCCCGCCATGTGATCGATGCCTACATCCCCCGCCTGAACAACAATAATGCCCAACGAGAGTACTACCTCACCGACATTGTCGAGATGGGCGTAGCCGAGGGCAAAACCGTCCATCCGGTGATCGTCCGCGCCGAAGAGTTCCTCGGGGTCAACTCCAAGCTCGATCTATCGCACGCTGAAGAGATGATGCAGCGGCGCATCCGCGAACACTGGATGCGCGAAGGGGTGACGATGCATCTGCCTGAGACGATCTACATCGAGTCGGGTGTGACCTTTGAGGGGGAGTGTGAGCTCGAAAACGGTGTGACATTGCTGGGCAGCACCCACATCGTCCGCAGCCACATCAAAGCCCACTCCGTGATCGAGTCGTCCACGCTGATCGATTCCGCCGTTGGCCCCATAGCACGCTTGCGCCCTGATGCGAAACTTACCGATTCCAAAATCGGCAACTTCGTCGAGATCAAAAAGTCCACCCTCACCGGGGTCAAAGCGGGGCACCTGAGCTACATCGGCGATGCCACCATCGATGAGGGCTCCAACATCGGTGCCGGGGTCATCACCTGCAACTACGACGGCAAAGCCAAGTACCCCACCACCATCGGGCGCAACGTCTTCATCGGCTCGGACAGCCAGTTGGTAGCTCCGGTGA
>WFMQ01000107.1 GCA_015488995.1 Nitratifractor sp.
ACAAAAAGACTTAGCAATGGGTAGCGCATCATCGCCGATACCTCACCCGCTCTTTTTTCCCGTAAAACTTCGGCTCGGTTCCCAGTACATAGAGATCGAGGAAGGCTTTGGTGCGGGCGAGGAGTTCGCGTGCTTTCATCCGGTAGGCTGCGACGGTGTTGGGAATATCTTTGGCGGCAAATCCGATCGCTTGTTGGCCTTTGGCATGGGCGATGTAGAGTGCCCGCTCGAGGTGGAAACGCTGGGAGACGATGATGTAGTCCTTCAGCCCGAAGATCGCCTCGGCTCGCACCACCGAATCGAGTGTCCGAAATCCGGCATAGTCACGGGTGATGTAGCGTGCCGGCACCCCGGCTCGGATGAGATCACGGTACATCGCCGTCGTCTCGTCGTAGTAGCGGGTACCGTTGTCCCCCGAGACGACGATGGCATCGACTTTGTGCGCTCGCCATAGGGCAGCGGCGGCGCGGATGCGGTAGAGGTAAAAGTAGTTTTGGCGCCCTTTTGCGACGTATTTGGTCGTGCCAAGCAGCAGTGCGGCACGTTTGTGAGGGAGTGTGTGGAGATCTTCATAGATCGAGGTGGAGCTCGCATAGGCAAGGTAACGGTCGATCGCGACGATGACGACCCAGCCTAAGATCATCAGCACGAGGAGGGGTTTGATCCATTTCATGTGAGGGCATTTCTCACACGGCTTTCATGCGTCACAGACTACTGGATGATTGCCGCGATCTTCTCGTGCAAATCCAGTATCGCCTCTTTTTTGGCATAGTAGCTGTTGGCATTGGCGATCAGATGCGCCGAGGAGCCCATGATCTCCTCGGCGACCTTGAGCCCGTTTTCGCGCATGGTACTTCCGGTCTCCACGATGTCCACAATCGCATCAGCCAGCCCGACCAATGGGGCGAGTTCGATAGAACCGTAGAGCTTGATCACTTCCACACCGACGGCTTTTTGGGCGAAGTAATCGCGGGTGATGTTGACCATTTTTGTGGCGATTTTGATGTCGGGGCGGTTCCAGTCGAGGGTCTCTTCGTTGCGGATGCCGATGGCGACTTTGCAGCGGCCGATGTTGAGGTCAAGCAGATCGATGATCTCAAGACGCTGTTCGGTGATCACATCGAGCCCCACGACCCCGAGATCGGCCGCGCCGTGCTCGACGTAGGTGGGGACATCCTGATTGCGGACGTTGAGGAAGCGGAAGCCGTGCTGCTCCATGATCAGCTCCCGCCCACTGAAGGCAAACTCGCCCCCAAAAATCTCAGAGAAGATTGCCAGGGTCTCTTCGGCGATGCGCCCCTTGGGGAGTGCGAGGGTCAGCATGATGATCTCCCTGTGGGGAGATCAAGTGAATAGTGAATAGTGAATAGTTTCGAATCAAAGTTTGTTCCTTTTGAGGGCATTTTTCATCCCTTGGAATACAAGGGTATCATCATAAGTGGCATCGTCACAATATCCTGCGATCGTTTGGCCGTCACCTCCGGTGATGTAGAGGGGGAGGGTGTCTCGGATCGTATTGATGATGGCGATAATGGGTGCAATTGTACCAAAATTTATGCTACCTTTGGTAGTCACGGGGAGCGTATCGAGTGGGAGAGACTCCAGCGGAACATCGAGCACCGGAGAGATCGTGGCGTACATTCGACGATAGGCCGAGAGTCCCGGGAGGATGAAGCCCCCCTGATAGTGTCCCTTAACGACCTTGTCCATCGTGATGGCACTCCCAGCATCGATGAATATCCCCTCTTTGTGAGCAAGACACAGTGCCCGCCGATCGACCCCCATCGTGGGATAATCACCGGGAAGATGAAGATCCGCATCCAAATCATGCCAACCGGCAATCGCCGAGAGTGCGTCAGCATGGTAGGGGTTGACATTGATATAGTGGACGTGTCTGGCATGGTAGCGAGCGATCGCTTCATCGACGGGGAGATGCTCCACCCCCTCCCCGCCCCAAAGGTGCGCACGGGTGTTGCCGACATCGAGCAGGATCACGCCTCCCCCTTCACCCGATGGCGCAACCAATAGAAGAGCACCAACCCGCCGACAAAGAGCAGAGCGATGACGGTGGCATTGTGGAGATACTGCCCCACCCGATCCTGATTGGCACCCACAAAATAGCCCAACAACGCCAGCACCGTCACCCAGAGACCCG
>WFMQ01000108.1 GCA_015488995.1 Nitratifractor sp.
GTCCACGCTGATAAGTGTGTCGAATGTGTAGGGTACCATGATGTACCTGCCTGTGCTGAAGCGTGCCCAACCGAGGGTTGCATCCAATGGGATGACGTTGTTGACGGTCAACCTGCCTCTGAAAACCGTGGCGAAAAAGGGACCCCAGTCATCGACGACTGACTTCTCTTGTCACACCGTGACATCCTCCTGGATGTCGCGTATCGCTATCCCTACTTCTCTTTTTAATACACACTTAACTTTATTTTCGATAAAATTCCGCCCAATCTTTTTACAAGACTTTAAGGAATCAATTTATGGAACAAACTCTCTCCATCATCAAACCAGATGCTGTGGCCAAAAACGTCGTCGGTGAAATTCTCGCCCGTTTCGAAAAAGCTGGATTGCGTATTGCTGCGACCAAAAAAATCCAGTTGAGCCGTGCCGATGCTGAAGCATTTTATGCGGTACACGCCGAGCGCCCTTTTTTCGGTGATCTGGTTGAGTTTATGATCTCGGGTCCTGTCGTCGTCACTGTCCTCGAAGGGGAGAATGCCATGGCGAAGAATCGTGAGCTCATGGGTGCCACCAACCCCAAAGAAGCCGCCGCCGGTACCATCCGTGCCGATTTTGCCGAGAGCATCGATGCCAATGCGGTTCACGGGAGCGATTCTCTCGAGAATGCAGCCATTGAGATCAATTTTTTCTTTGCCCAAAGAGAGATTGTCTAAATACGTGAAGATCGCATTTGATAAGGTTGGCGTAACGCCCAAGCCTTTCAGCCTCACGCAAGATGGCGTCCATTTTGAGGGGACGTTGACGAAGGGTGATGCCCATCGCATTGTGCTCGCAGGTGTACTTCGTGGGGAAATGTCGCTGGTGTGCGATCGTTGTGGCACCCCATACGTCCAGCCGATTGAAGAGTCTTTGACCCTCCAAATCAGCGACCGTATCGTCGAAGATAAAGACAATTTGGATATAATCGAGTTTTTGGATGGCACGATCAATCTTGTGTACATCCTTGAGAGCGAGACCAATGGCCTCGCCGGTGACTATCATTATTGCTCCGAATGTTTGGGGTCAGATGAGGCACTGGAAATTGAATTTTAACAGAAAGGATCTACCATGGCAGTACCTAAGAGACGCGTCAGTAAAACACGAGCGGCCAAGCGTCGTACCCACTACAAGCTGACATTGCCACGCCCCGTCAAAGATGCCGACGGCACCTGGCGCATGCCTCACCACATGAACATGACGACCGGTCACTACAAAGACTGATGCGCCACACCGAACGCAACGTCCGCATCGCGATCGACGCGATGGGAGGCGACCATGGCCCTGAGCCGATCATCGAAGGGTGCGTACAAGCACTCGAAGAGAAGCGTTTTGTCCCCATACTCGTCGGCAAACGTGACGAGATACTCTCCTACCTCCCCCTCTATTATCAAGACAAAGTTGAGATCATTGATAGCGATGATGTGATTGACATGAGCGAGCAGGCGACCAATGCACTTAAGCGCAAAGATTCGTCGATCTTCAAGGCGGTTGAGTTGGTGCGCGATGGGCAGGCTGATGGAGTGGTCTCAGCGGGACACAGTGGGGCGACGATGACCTTGGCGACCCTGCGGATCGGCCGCCTTCCACACATTTCCAAGCCAGCTTTGGCGACGTTGATGCCGACTGATATTGGGCAGAAGACATTGGTGCTTGATGTGGGAGCCGTCGTCGAGTGCAAAGCACAAAACTTGTATGAGTTTGGTGCGATGGGTGAGGCATACGCCTTGGAAGTGCTTGGTCTTGCCAACCCAAAGATCGGCCTTCTTGCCAACGGGGAAGAGGAGAGCAAAGGGAACGAGCTGACCAAAGGAGCCTTCCCCCTCCTGAGAGATCTCGACAACTTCGTCGGCAATGTTGAAGGGCGTGATATCTTCAACGGTGCGGTGGATGTCGTAGTGACGGACGGCTTCACTGGCAACATCATGCTCAAGACGAGCGAAGGGGTTGCCGAAGCGATCCTCTCTCTGATGCGTCAACATATCCGAAAATCACTCCCCGCCAAGATCGGAGCGTTGTTGATGAAGCGCAAAGTCTTCAGCAATTTGAAGAAAGAGATCGATTATGCCGAGTATGGGGGAGCCCCCCTCCTCGGGATCGATGGGTGTGCGATTATCTCCCACGGCAGCAGCAACGCCAAGGCGATCAAAAACGCTATTTTTCAGGCGATCCACTACACCCAGTCGGATGTCAACAAAAAGATCGAGGATCTCTTGGCCACAGGTCAAGCGGAGAGCTGAAGAGCCTTCCCCCTCCAGCCATGAGCGGGCATGAAGCCCCCTTGTGGTACAATGCTCCTCTTATTCTTTCCTTCATTACCAAAGGAGTATTATGTCTCTCTATGCCGCTTTCCGCTCGATTGGAGCGTATGTCCCCGAAAAAATCCTCACCAATGCCGATCTCGAAACGATGGTCGATACCAGTGATGAGTGGATCATCAAGCGCACGGGGATCAAAGAGCGCCGGATCGCCGAAGAGGAGGTGACCAGCGACATGGGAGCCAAAGCGGCTCAACTCGCCATTGACCGCGCTGGGTTGACCAACGATCAGATCGATTTGGTGGTGTGCGCGACGGTGACCCCAGACTACTTCAATATGCCTTCTACTGCCACCGTGATCTCTGACAAACTTAACATCCGCAATGTCCAGGCCTTCGATATTTCCGCTGCGTGCAGTGGGTTTGTCTATGGACTTTCAGTCGCCCGAGCATTCATCGAATCGGGGATGAAAAAAAATGTCCTCATCATCGGAGCGGAAAAATTCAGCTCGATCGTAGACTGGACCGATCGGGGGACGTGCATTCTCTTTGGTGATGGAGCCGGTGCAGCGGTTATTTCAGCAACCGAGGACAAAAGTGAAGCGATCATCGATGTCCACGCCAGTGCAGACGGAGCGTATACCGATATGCTCATCACCCCCGCCCCCGGTTCTGTCCACCCCATGAACCAGGCCAATCTCGATGCAGGGTTGCAGTATGTCCAGATGAAGGGGAACGAGACGTTTAAATTGGCAGTCAAGACGCTCACCAAAGATGTCAAAGAGATCCTCGAGAAAAACAACATCAACGCAGCTGATATTCCCCACTTCATCCCTCATCAAGCCAACTACCGTATCATCAAAGCGGTCGGTGATGCCCTCGGGATGCGGGAGGATCAAGTCGTGCTCACCATCCACAAATACGGCAACACCTCTGCCGCCTCCATCCCCATGGCGATCAATGATCTCTATGAGGCGGGTGGACTCAAGTACGGAGAGTTGATGCTGTTTGATACCTTCGGCGGTGGATTGACGTGGGCGAGCGCGGTATTGCCTTTTGCTGGGAAAGACGTATAAGGTGCGCAATTCGCACGCGACCTAATCGCGTTGATAAGGGGCTGGGGTTTCAACCCCACAGAACACACATATGCCACAAGACTCTCATCAGGTGATTACCACATCCACCGACCTTCTTCTTCGCCTTCACGCCCTCGGCTACGACAACCCGTCTCGTGATCCGTGGTGGTGGCCTCGTTCGGGGCGGTTTGAGACATTGGTCGGGGCGATCCTGACACAAAATACCACATGGAAGAGTGTCGAAATGTCTCTCGATGCCCTGAGAGTGGCCGATCTCCTGAACCCAGAATCCTTAGCTCAAACCCCTGCCAAACTCCTCGAACCCCTCATACGTCCCAGTGGCTACTACCGCAACAAAGCCCGCAATATCAGTGAGCTCACCCATGCGCTGCTTGATGATTTTGGCGATTATGAAACCTTTGCTGTGCAGGTGAGCCGCGACTGGCTCATGGCACGGCGTGGCATCGGCAACGAAACCGCCGATGCGATCCTCAACTATGCCTGCTACCGCAAAGCGATGGTGGTGGATAGCTACACCGCTCGCCTCCTCGAAGCCCTCGGCCATCCTCAGCCCGATTATCTCCACGTGCAGTCCTGGATGATAGCAGGGCTTGAAGATGGATGCCGAGACGTATTTCCAAGTATGCCTTTGGCGCAAGGCTATGCACGGTATCACGGGATGGTCGTAGAGTACGCCAAAGCCCATCGTCATGGGCGAGAGATCGATGTGCTTCCTTTGCAAAGCTGACCCAATACGGGACCCATGTGTGAGTCAGGCATCAGGAGAAGGACTCAATTAGATAAGATGTTTACAAACACCACTGATATGAAAGAGCGAAACAAACAGATACGCAAAGTTTACGCGCCACCCCGAACTTGACCCCTAAATCCATGGCAGCCGATACTGGGTATTTCAGTGAAGCCAATGTGTGCACCTGTGAAGCGCAACCCATCACCCCCTACATCTCTATGGGGAAAGAAGCCCACAACCTCCCCCTTGAAGAGCGCTTCAAACTACAACGAACTCTATTTAGTTAGTGGGGTAATATCATCGAAAGCGCATCCAAAGAAGCCTACCTTGAGATCATTGCACGGATGGAGAGAGACGATGCTATCGAGGGGGTGATCCTCGGCTGGACTGAGATCGGGATGCTTATCTCTCAGGAGGATCTGGTGCTGCCGGTGTTTGATACCATGGAGATCCATGCGCTCACAGCCGTATCTGAGGCACTGCATGCCCATTGCCCCACTCACTAAACATATGGGTCATGACATCGGTGCGATTTCGATCCTACTTTAGCAAGGTATCGATCAGTGCTTGATACTTCTGCTCGATCACTCGGCGTTTTTTCTTGTACGTATTGGTCAACTCTTCGCCGAGGGTAAACTCTTCGGTGAGGAAGTGGATATTTTGCAGTTTCTCAAACGCTTTAAAATCTTGGGAGCGTTTCAATGCCGCATTGAGATCTTTTTTGATCGCATTGGTGATGTGGGGATCCTCTGAAACATGCTCGATCGAGTGGACGGCTTTGCCGAATTTTTCGGCGATGTACGCCTTGAGGTGCTCAAAATCGGGGACGATCAGCATCCCAAGCCCCTTTTTGTCCTGCCCCACGACGATCATATCTTGGATGAAAGGCAACGCCGCCACCGCCGACTCGATCCGGCTGGGGTCGACGTTTTCTCCGTTGGCGAGGACGATCACCTCTTTGGAGCGTCCCGTGATGACCAATTCATCCTGGCAGGTGAGTTTGCCGAGATCCCCTGTGAGGAAGAAGCCATCCTCGGTGAAGACTTTGGCGTTCTCTTCGTCGTTCTTGTAGTAGCCGGGCATCACTTGATCGCCTCGGACAGCGATTTCCCCTACGGCACCACACGGTACTGGCTGACCATCCTCTCCGAGGATCACCAGTTCGGTATCCCGCACCGCTAAGCCAAGCGTCCCAAACGTATCGCAGTTGAGTGCCCGTCCGGCGATGGCGGGGGCGCACTCGGTCATCCCGTAGGCGTTGACGATCCGGATACCGATCGCATCGATCCATGCATCGAGAAACTCGGGCAGCGACCCGCCCCCGCTGACTGCCAGCCGGAGCCGCCCGCCAAATTTCTGACGCACCGCTTCAAATTTCTTCTGGGCAAACGCATTGAGCGGTGCGAGAAACAGTAGTTTGATCCGTGCACCGAGTACGGCGAAAAACCGAGAGAGCACCCTGCGCTTTTCAAAGACTGGCAGCTCATCCCGGACGATCCGACGGTTGCGATTGTATGCCGTCGAGATGGCGATGAGCTTCTGGAAGAGTTTCGCTTTTTTGGGGTCGTGCTTCTCGAGGGTATTGGTGATCTTGGTGTGCATCGATTCCCAGAGGCGGGGGACGGTCGCGACGATGGTCGGCCGGTACCGCTCGAGATCGGCGGCAAACGTCCGTACCGTCGAATACGCCATCGTACACCCTCCGGCGAGGATCAGGTACTCCACCGTCCGCTCAAAAATATGCCATGAGGGGAGGATCGAGAGCCACATATCCTCTTCGCTGAGTTCGAGGATCTCAGGGAGCACTTCGATGTTCTTCATCACATTTTTGTGGCTGAGCATCACCCCCTTGGGTGTGCCCGTCGTCCCAGAAGTGTACATCAGGGTGAGGAGATCTTCACGATCGAGCTGATCTCGGAGGGCACGAAAATCCTCCATGTCCTTCTCCGAGATTGTCCGATCCTTGAGGAGATCCTGATAGGCATACGTCCGGTCAAAGAGCCGATGGATCCCCTCCGACTCGATGACAAATACCCCCTTGAGCTGCTTGAGGGTGGCGATGGTCTCTTTGTGGGTCGCATACATCGCCTCGTTTTCGAGGATCAGGAAGGTGCTCTCCGAGTGCTCCACGATGAAAGCCAGTTCACTCGAAGGGGTATCGCTCCCCCGAGGGATGCTGATCGCCCCAAGTGCCATGAGGGCCAGGTCGGTCACCAGCCACTCGTAGCGGTTGTCACAGACAAACATCACTTTGAGCCCTTTTGTGACACCCCGTTTGGCAAACGACCGGGAGAGGACGAGGACATCTTCGAGGAGCTTGCGGTAGTTGACGGTGTACTCTTCGTCTTTGACTCGATAGATCAGTGCGGTTTTATCGGTGTGGGTTTCACACGTCTCGATGAGCATATGGAGGAGGGTGGGTTGGGTATAGGTCATGGTGTATCCTTGTATCCAGACATTTACAGCCATACGTTGTCGATCAGGCGAGGGCGACCGATCCACGCAGCTACGAGGAGGATCGTCCCGCCGATCTCGACGGTCTCGATGGGGAGAAATGCTCGATCGACGATGGCGACATACTCGACACGATCAGCCAGGGCGAGTACCTCAAGCATCCGTGTACGGATCGTCGTGACATCCCGCGTACCGGATGCGATCAGATCGGTCGCTGCCTTGAGTGAGCGGGAGAGGCACAGGGCGCGTTGGCGTTCGTCTGCGTCGAGATAGGTGTTGCGACTGCTCAGCGCCAACCCATCGGCATCTCGGACGATGGGGCACGGGACGATCTCTACCGGGAGAAAATAGGTGCGTACCATCTGCTGAATCAACGCCAGCTGCTGCGCATCTTTTTTGCCAAAATAGGCGCGGGTGGCTCCAGTGAGGTTGAGCAGTTTCATCACGATTTGGAGCATCCCGTCGAAGTGCCCTGGACGCTTGGCACCCTCAAGGGTGTACCCCCGCTTGGCCGGGGCACCGATGCAGAGTTCATCGCTCTCGTACATCTGATCAATGGTCGGCATGAAGAGGACATCGACCCCGGCCACGTCACAGATCTTCGCATCCGCCGCCTCCCGACGGGGATAGGCATCGAGATCCTCCCCTTCGAGAAACTGCGTCGGATTGACAAAGATCGAGACGATCACCACCTCATTTTCCGCCCGCGCCTGGCGGATCAAACTCAAATGCCCCTCATGCAGCGCCCCCATCGTCGGGACAAATCCGATTGATCCCTGCTGCCGTTGTTTTGCTTCCTGCAATGCCTCAATCGTCCGTACAATCTCCACAGCTAACCTCACCTTCGGATAGTTTTAGATAAAATTCTATCAAAATTCTGTGAATACCACGATAGTGTTGCCGTGAATAACAAAAAGTATTCACGATCCACTATTCACTATTCACTTTGAAAAAGGAACTTTTTCAACCGTGGACGCATACGAATACGGCGAAATGCTCAAAAGCCTCTCCGCCAAAATGGACAACATCACCAACATCGTCAAGCCCGACACCCTCCGTGCCCGCCTCGAAGCGATCGATCAGATGCAGCAGGAAGCGGCATTTTGGACGGATGCGGAAGCGGCGGGGAAGATCTCTCAGGAGAAGACCCGTACCGAGCGTATCCTTGCCACGTACGATGCGGCCAACGATGCCCTCGCCGATGCACAGGAGTACTTCGATCTCGCCAAATCGGAGGGGGACGAAGAGACCCTCGAGATGCTCTACGAGGATGCCGAATCGCTCAATGAGCATATCAATGCCCTCGAAGTGCAGATGATGCTCAGTGGCGAACACGATGGTGCCAACGCCATCGTCACGATCCACCCCGGTGCTGGAGGAACGGAATCGCAGGATTGGGCCAGTATGCTCTACCGAATGTACCTCCGCTGGGCGGAACGGCATGGGTTTAAGGTCGAAGGACTCGACTACCAACCGGGAGATGAAGCAGGGATCAAAGATGCCAGTTTCATCATCAAAGGGGAAAACGCCTACGGCTACCTCAAGGTCGAAAACGGCATCCATCGCCTCGTACGCATCAGCCCCTTTGACTCCAATGCCAAGCGTCACACGAGCTTCACTTCGGTGATGGTCTCGCCTGAAGTGGATGATGACATCGACATCGAGATCGAGGATCGGGACATCCGCATCGACACCTATCGCTCATCCGGTGCCGGCGGTCAGCACGTCAACAAAACCGAATCGGCCATCCGGATCACCCACGAACCCACCGGCATCGTCGTCCAGTGCCAAAACGACCGCAGCCAGCACAAAAACAAAGCCGCCGCGATGAAGATGCTCAAATCCCGCCTCTACGAATATGAAATGGCGAAAAAACAAGCCGAACTCGATGGGATCGAAAAAAGCGACATCGGCTGGGGGCACCAGATCCGCTCCTACGTCCTCCAGCCCTACCAGCAGGTCAAAGACACCCGCAGCGGCCAACCGTTTAGCAACGTCGATGGGATACTGGATGGGGACATTGACAAACTCATTGAGGGAGTGCTTATCGCTCAGATGAAATGATATACCTCTCCAGTCTCACCACATTGTAGGGATATAGGGGGCAGGTGATAACGATAACCCAATACAACATACGCTAAGAAATAGAAATAGGGGACAGGTGAACGTAATCGCTATTTTGCAAGGCTAAAGGGCCCCTCTCCTAATACAAAAACCCAAACAACCATAACGGCATCTTGTTCCCAAAGCCAATCTCTAAGTCATCTGCTACTACAAAAGAGTTTTCTACATCTTTTATCTGTTTGAAGCTCTTGTTTTTGCCACCGATCTCCACGACATACTTGCTGTCCACTACAAAGTCACCTCTGCTGGCTACCTCTAGGCTCTCTTCTCCTATCATAGACATAAAAAATACTTCTCTTAACGTGCCTACTTCTATGCTGTCACAATAAGCATGATGCAGATTGGTGTTGGCAAGGTAGAGTTTTTGTGGCTTCACAAAGATGCTGTCTCCTCTACTTTTTGCTCGTATCAAATTCAAGATTTCTCCCCTATGCAGATACTCCATATATCGGTAAAGTGTCTGATAGTCTCTGATACCCATTTTCTCAGCCAGTGCTTTGACGTTTATCTTAAAAGGGGGAGATTCGCACACCAGACGAACCAACTTTTTCAGAGAGAGTATCTTGGCATACTCTATCGGAAAGATAGAGGGTATATCTACCTCGATAACCGTATGAATGGTCTGCTTCAATCGAAGAGCATACCCCTTCGTATCTTCAAAATAAAAGGGATAATACCCAAAGCTGATGTACTCATTCCAAAAAGCATAAGGTTTGATGCTTTTGAGTAGCGTTCGTGCTATGGCCGTATGGTTGGCAAAAATCTCCTCTTTGCTGTAGGTAGGAAGTGAAAGGCCCTCTCTGATCTCTATAAACTCACGAAAAGACAAACCGTTCATATGATACAGCATAACTCTTCGGCTCAAATCACCCCTGGCATGATCCAGCCGCAAAGCACACGAACCGGAAAAGATCACTTTGAGTGCCAGCATATCGTAGATTTTTTTCAACTCTTTTTCAAAGTTTTTGTATTTGTGTATCTCATCGATGATGAGCAGTTCTCCGCCCTCTCTTACAAAAGCATACGCCACATCGAAGAGTGAGTCTATATCCAAATCATCAGCGGAAAAATAGAGTTTTTTCTCATACGGTAGCGGATTGTCCCGCAAATGCTGCAATAAAAATGTAGTCTTACCCACACCCCTCGCACCGACAATGCCTATAAGCCTGACAGAAAAGTCCACTTCTTCATGCAGATACCTTTTGTAAACAGTATCAAAAAGCATCAAGTAGCTCTCTTGATACTCTCTTAGTATCTCCAAACTATTCATAATCTACCTTTTATGGTTGTATCCATAAATATTATATCATAATTTATGTTTACAACTATAATTTCGTTACACACTCCAACGCATAGCATAGGAGGCAGCTATAGGGTCACAGCTATAGGGCCAGGAGTAGGGGGTGAGTTGTCATTATCACCCGACCCCTATACACTCCAAAC
>WFMQ01000109.1 GCA_015488995.1 Nitratifractor sp.
ACGCAAGTGCCCATTTCATGGGTTGAGTGCTCCTTTGTCGCATCGGACAAAAAACATTTTTAGAGGTGCCCTGAAGTCCTGCCTCCGATGTTGGATGCATATCCGCCGGGTCAACACTTGAGGTGTCAGTCCTCATGGGCGCTCTCTCTTTTTGCGGGCGAGGAGTTTGAGCAGGGCACCGATGAGGACAAACGAAGCGGGAGAGCCTTTGTCGAGTGCCAAGCGGCTGTCTCGCAGATGATCCAAGGTGCGTGCATCGAGGCGGTAGTGTCGGCTCTGGATGGCGGCTGTGGTGATCTGTTCGAGGAGTATTTTGGCTGCGGAGGCATCGATCCGCTTGTGCTCTTGGACGAAGGCGTAGACACTGCGCACATCGAGTCGTGCCATGTCGAGTGCCAATGCTTCACGCCCCTCCCCCTCGTCCAACACGGTAATGGGGAGGCGCGATCGGATGGTCGGAAGCAGTGTCGATTTGCTGGAGAGGATCAGGATGAAGTCGGTGTGGGGCGGGGGCTCTTCGATCGCTTTGAGGAGTGTGTTTTGTACCACTTCGCTGAACTGATCGGCGACAAGGATGATGATGGTGCGGACGTCCCGACTGATGTAGGCTTTTTCGACGGCACGTTTGGCATCTTTGATTTGAAACGTCTTCCCCCCATCGGGATGGATCACTTCAAACCGCTCTCCTGCGTGTGCCGATCCTTTTAGCCGGGCAATGGTCTCATCAAAATGGGCGGTGACGATCACCTGACTCATCAGCTGCATCACGTCAAATCTACCTGCCCGTAAAGCGCAGCATCGATGCTCCGATCCAAAAGCCGATAGAGCTGGAGAAGCTTGCTGTCAAGAAGAGGGTCACTCCCTCTCAGAGGGAAGCTTCCGGCGACCTCATCCCCAATCAGCCAGAGGAAATTGTTCTCTTTTTGGTAGGCGATTTTGGTGTACGCATGGCTCCCCTCACCAATGTACCAGATCAGATACCCCTGGGGATACGTGATCTCAAGCATGTCCTCCAGCAGGGTCAACCGCAGACTCGTATCGATCCCTTGGATGTCGGCAAAGACCCCACGCAGACTCTGCACCGACAAGAAGGGACGGTTGCGCTCTGGGGCATTGATCGCATCGAGGATGTAGTGCTCAAACCAACGCCGCTTGGGGTCGGTCAGCAAGAGGACAGCTTGCCCCTCCAGCAGACGGCTGAGTAGACTCTCGACCACCGGTGTCCACACATAGCGACGCTCCTCCATCCAACTGAAGTCCGAGGATTCCTCCCGGATGGCATCCAGCGTCCACTCGAGCAGTTTGGGCATGCTACCGATCCAGCGCGTAGGCTTCGTGGAGGACGTGCACCGCCGATGCGCCGGCAGCCTCATCGACGATCATGGAGACTTTGATCTCCGAGGTAGCGATCATCTCGATGTTGATCCCCTGATCTGCCAACGCACTAAAGGCGGTCGCCGCGACACCGCTGTGGGATTTCATCCCCACGCCCACGACGGAGACTTTGGCAATCTGCTCATCAAAATCCATCCCCCCAATCTCCTTGTCAAACGCTGCGATGGATCTTTTGGCCTGCTCGATCTCACTCTGGGGCACTGTAAACCCCAAGTGGGTCATCCCTTCGGTGCTGGCATTTTGGATGATCATATCGACATTGATATGGTCCTCGGCTAATTGATTGAAAATCTCCGCAGCAACCCCCGGTCGATCCACGACATCGCGGAGTGAGACTCGCGCTTGATTTGTGTCCAGTGCAATTCCGCTGACAAGTACGGCTTCCATTCCTTCTACCTCCTCGGTGATGATTGTCCCTTCTCCCTCGCTGAAGCTGCTGCGGGCGACGATGGTGACTCCCATTTTTTTGGCCAGTTCTACCGACCGGCTCTGGAGCACTTTGGCACCCAGACTGGCCAATTCCAGCATCTCATCGTACGAGATGCGCTCAAGCTTACGTGCCTGCGGTTCGATGCGGGGATCGGTGGTGTAGATCCCGTCCACGTCGCTGTAGATTTCACACGCATCCGCCCCCAGAGCCCCGGCGATGGCCACCGCACTCAGGTCGCTGCCACCCCGTCCCAGTGTCGTGACGTTGCCCTGCTGATCGATCCCTTGAAACCCCGCTACGACGACGATCTCTCCCGCATCGATGTGAAGGCGCATCGCCTCGGTATTGATCTCCTCGATCCGGGCAAACATGTGGGTATCATCGGTACGGATACCCGCTTGTCGCCCGGTCATCGCCACGGCGGGATGCCCCATCTCCTGCAGCGCAATCGCCAGCAAGGATGCCGTCACCCGCTCCCCGGAGCTGAGCAGGATATCCATCTCCCGCTTGGAAGGGCTCTGGGCGAAGTGATGGGCATACCCGATTAGCTTGTTGGTCTCCCCGCTCATGGCCGAGACGACGATCACGAGGTCTGCCCCCTCGGTGCGGGCGGCAGCCACCCGACGCGCGACGTTTTCGATCCGATCGAGGTCGCCGACGCTGGTCCCACCATACTTCTGTACGATTAGCATAGTTTACATGTGTCCTTTTTCTCTAAAATAGTGGATAACCCTTCGATACGAGGGGCGTTTGAAAAAACTCACCCGCTTGAACAACTCCTCAAACGTCACCCGCCGATACTCATCAAACTCTGGCACCGAAAAGGCGGCCAGATCCAACGTCGCTGTCTCGCGTAACTGCACGAGAAAATAGCGTTGGCGTTGCCCTTTGAATGGATAGACTTTGGTGGTCTTGGCTTTGGGGAAGTCGTATTGGATCCACTCGGGATACTCCCCGAGGATATCGACATCGTTGGTGCCGATCTCCTCAAGCAACTCACGCAGCAACGCCTCTCGGGGGGTCTCATCCGGATCGATCCCCCCCTGGGGAAACTGCCACCCCCGCCGCACACCGGTACGACGGGCGATGATAAAATGCCGACTCTCTTCATAGTCGGATGCAAGGATAATCGCAGCGACGTTGGGACGATATCCTGTGTACTTCATGCTGTCCC
>WFMQ01000110.1 GCA_015488995.1 Nitratifractor sp.
TGACCGCAGGAAATGCCCTTGGGTGCAAATTTTACGCAAAGCCCATGAATACGAGCATCGTGGCTACTGCAGATTTTCTATTGACAGATTTGGGTGTCACTCTGTCATGTTCTGTGTGGTCAACATGCCGTGCATCGCCTCGGCCGACATGGGACGCGCAAAAAAGTACCCCTGGATATTTGTACACCCGTTTGCAACCAGAAAATCAACCTGCTCGCGGGTCTCGACCCCCTCGGCGATGACGTTGAGATTGAGACTTTTGGCCAAGGCAATCACGGCTTTGATGATGCTATCGTCGTCCGCATTGGTCACGATCCCCTGAATGAAGGAGCGGTCGATTTTGATGGCATCGAGTGGCAGCTGCTTGAGGTAGGAGAGGGAGGAGTGTCCCGTCCCAAAATCATCAATCGCTATCCCGATGCCCATCGTACTCAGCTGTGTGAGCCGCTGGATGGATCGATCCGGATGGGTCATCACCTCCCGCTCGAGTATCTCCAGTTTGAGCCATTCAGGCGCGAAGGTGTTTGCCATCATCTCCGACTCAAGTACGGAGATGAAATCATCGCTCATCAATTGCTGAACCGTCAGATTGAGAGAGAGGATACCGGGATCGAGCCCCTCCTCACGCCATGCACGCACCTGACGCATCGCTGTGCGCATCACCCAGCGGTCGATCTCGACGACCAGCCCTGTCTCTTCTGCCAGCGGGATGAAGGTACCAGGCGGAATCATCCCCTTCTCAGGGTGCTCCCATCGAATCAGCGCTTCGAGCCCCATCACCCGACCGGTCGTAGCTTCGACTTGTGGCTGGTAGTGGACGCAAAACGCCTCTGTCTCCATCGCATGGCGCATCTCCTGCTCCAAGGTCACACGCTCCATGAGGAGTCGCGTCATGGTCGGTGCATAGAAATGGTATCGGTTTTTCCCCGAATTTTTCGCAGCATACATGGCCGCATCACCATATTTGAGAAGATCATCCACCGATGATGCATCCTGCGGAAACAGGCTAATCCCTATGCTCAACGATAGATACAAGGTGTGCCCCTCGATCGTCATCGGCTTTTGAAAGAGATCGAGTATCTTCTGAGCCAGATCTGAGGTAAAATCTATAGACCCCGAGCACTCCGTCATGATGACAAATTCATCCCCACCTATCCGCGCCAGCGTATCGGTATCCTGCAGGGGTGACGCGAGGTATTCTGCGACGCGTATCAGTACTTTGTCCCCGATGGGGTGCCCCAGGGTGTCGTTGATCTTTTTGAAATCATCCACGTCGATGAAAAAGAGTGCCAATGTCGTTTGGTCCCGTTCAATCCGTTTGATCTCTTGATTGAGGCGATCGAGCAGCAAGGTGCGGTTGGGGAGATGGGTGAGTGCATCGTGATGTGCCTGATGGTAGAGCGCATTTTTCTGCTCTCGGAGTTGGATTTCGGCCTCTTTCTTCTCTGAAATATCGTGCACGACAACGTAGAGAACCTCCCGACCTTCGAGAACAATGGGAGTCATGGTCACATCCGCCAAAAACATGGTGCCGTCACGCCGGGTGTATGTCCACTCAAACTGATGGTATCCATGGGCGTATGCCACCTCCACTGCAGCATCTCCTTTCTCGAGTGAGGGACGACCGTCAGACTGGTGATCGGGGGAGAGGCTGGATAGACGCATACCCACAAGGTCGTCTTTGGACACATGGCCAAACATATCGATGGCCTTTTCGTTGCACTGGATGATGCGGTAATCTTCGAGGATGATGATGCCATCCGAGGACTTCTCAAACAGGGTTTCAAATGCATCTTTTTGTTTGGTCAACGCTTCGGTCTTTTCGGCGATGTCCCTTTCGAGATTGCGTGCGTACTGGAGTCGCATGGCATTCATCTTGCGGATCAGTACATAGATCGCGGCCATAAACATCATATAGAGGAACAACATCGTGATTGTAGAGACGACAAAGTTGGTGAAGAGCATCTTCGCTACGCCGTTTTTGGCAATGCGGACACTCGTAAGCCCCCGAACATCTCCCAGCTTATAATCGTACGCTGTGTAGTAGCGACTGCGAATAGCCGGAGGCGCCGCTTCCCGTTTGCCGTGGCACTGCAAGCAGGTAGAGGTGACCCTCAAAGGACGCAGATAATAAAAATCATCCCCCCTATTGACGACGTCTTCGTCTTGATCGGGATGGTGCCGAAACCAATCCATCATCTGCTGTTCAAAGTCATTGGCTTGATTGGTGGGATTGCGGGGACGATCCGAAACGGTACGGATCTCGACCCCATTATCGAGATCACCCGAAAGCTTCTTGGAGATAGAGCCGATGGTCTTGACCGGCAGGAGGTTTAGCGTCCGGTTGTCGAGAGGAATGTGGTGGGTGAGAAAGGCTTCTTGGTACGTATCACGAAAGGCAAGGATAAATTTGGAGAGGGTTTTTCCCTGTTTGAGCCACAGATTCTGCTGGGTATTTTGCATCGTCCGGTACCGTTGATACGTCTTATACCCCAACCCTCCAAAGAGGACAAAAGCTATGAGCAAAAAATATCGCATATCTCGCATCGAAGCACCTTTTAGACTATCGCACTCTTATTGCCACGCACTTGTCAACACGTAATGGTGTCCGAAAAGCACGGTATGAGCATCCTACTGGAAAATGACCTTATTGTCAACCGTGATC
>WFMQ01000111.1 GCA_015488995.1 Nitratifractor sp.
CGTGGTCAACGAAGAGGATCAAATGCGGATCATTTCGATGCAGCCGGGAGGGGACATCGCGGCGGTCTTTGGCCGATTGGTACGGGCGATTGCCGGGATCGAGTCGCAGGTGCCGTTTGCGATGAGTCCGCATCTGGGGTACCTCACCAGCTGCCCGACCAATCTCGGCACTGCCATGCGTGCCAGCGTCCACATCGCCCTGCCTCAGCTGGCCAAAGATCGTGAACGCTTTGAGACGATCTGTGCGAAACATCACCTCCAGATCCGAGGGGTGCATGGTGAGCACTCCGAGAGCGAGGGGGGTGTCTACGACATCAGCAACCGTCGCCGTCTCGGTGTGACCGAAGTCGAAGCGGTGCAGGATATGGTCAAAGGGGTCACGGAATTGATTGCGGAGGAGAAGCGGCTGATGGGGAGGGCGTAGGGGCGGCTACTCCATTGCCATCAATGCGGCATGCTCCCGTAGAGCTTCTTGAGTGTGCGGATGTGCATAAAAATTTTGTCAGCCTTTTCTGAGATGAGGGTCGGAATGCCGCGATTCATCGCCTTGTACATGAAGGTAAAAAAGAGAAAATCTTTTTCGGCGCGTGCGATGTGCTCACGTGTCTCGTCGTTGTTACCTGAAAAGGCTTTGAGTTGGGCGATGTTGGATTGGAAGTGGTGGAGATGCTTCTCCATGATTTTTTGATAATCGGGCAGATCGACTCCCCATATCTTCATCAGATAGGTGTTGCTCATGTAGAGAGGATCACGGCAGAGACCGCCCGTCATCCCGACGGCCTTGAAACTTTTTGTCGCGAGGACTTTGGCCGTGCCGAGGTCGTGTACCATCGTGAGGAAGTTGTGCTCCAGTATCAAGGCGTTGGCTTTGGTGGGGGGAGCTTGGAGTAACTTTTTGCTCGTCTCCCAGATCGTCAGGGCATCGGCGACCTTTTGTTTCACTTTGGGGTGTTTGGAGAGTCGTGGGAGAAAATAGTCATTGAGCTGATGGATCCGTTTGTCATAGAGGGGGATCCCCTCATTGAGCGATTGTTTTGGATTTTTGTAGGTGCTGTTGAGTGCCACCATGAGATAGTCTTTGAGCAGTTGTTGTGTCTGCGTGCGTTGGAGGCAGTTGATGTAGAGTGCCTGAGTGGTGGTCATGTTGGCCGGGAGCGGAGCGACATCGAGACTCCAGACGTTGCTGATGATGAGCAGTACAAATCCGAATATGTGTGCGGGCGCGGTTCGCATACAGTCCCCTTCTTTTTGGAAGATATGCTCCAGTATAGTACAAAAATGGATAATCTTCGTTTAAGAAAACACAGTAAATCCTTCCACAATCTCTTTTTGTAAGGTTGCTGTGTCCGTGGTCTTGAGATCAAGGATGTGGATGTAGAGGTCTTCTCCGTCGAGATCGAGGGTGAGGGTGCCCGGGGTCAGGGTGATGGCGTTGGCGAGTAGGAGTTTGTCATAGTCATTTTTGAGGTGGGTTTTGAGCTTGACGATACCGGGGTTGATTGGGAGGCTGGGGGTGAGGACGATCCGGGCGACCTGGAGGTTGGATCGGATCAGGGCTGGGATGAAGATCGGAGTGAATCGGGCGTATTTCCAGAGGGTTGCTCCCAAGTGTAGGGAGCCAGTGCCTCCAAAGAAGTACGCCACGCCCAGCGATGCGATGACACCGACCATGAGCTCTTGAGGATCGAGTGTGTTGGTCAATCCGATCCAGACAGCCAGAAGGAGAAGGGTTTTGCTGATCATGAAGCATCCTTGGGGAAAAACAAAAAAGTGTCACTACGCTCTGCGACATGGATGCACTCCTGCCCCAGTCCCAGTGAATCGGGCGGGCAGACATCGACGCAGAGATTGCACCAGCAGCAGCGGCCGTAGTCGATGCGGGGGATGCAGCCGCTTTTGTTGCGGGTATTCCGCTCTTGGGCGATGGTGACCATGTCGATGGCATCGTTCATGCAGACATCTTGACAATTGGCACAGCCGATGCAGGCGGAGAGATCGTTGGTGTGAAAGCCTCGATAGTCAGGGGCGACGGTTTTGGTCTGAGCGGGGTAGCAGACGGTGCGGGGGTGTTCCAATGCTTTGCCAATGGCGGCGAAGGGGGCGACGATGCCTCGGAGGTCGATGGGGGTGAATGTCATGGTCTTACCTCTCTATCTCGGGGGGGCAGATGCCCAGAGAATTCATGATCAGGGCGACGTTGGAGAGCTCTTCTCCTTCAAGAAGCGGCTCGAGGAGGGTAAACCCGTGGATGAGCGAAGGCCCCTTGACCTGCATGCGCCGAATGTGAGCACTGCCATCACCGGCCATGTAGTAGCCAAACTCCCCGCGTGCCGACTCGGTGGCGACGTAAATGTCGTCCTTGGGGAGGGTAAATTTGCGGTGTTTGGGGAGCTTCTGCATCACCAGACCCTCCTCGGGCATTTGCGCGATTACTTGCCGGAGGATGCGGATCGACTGGCGCATCTCTTCCCGGCGCACGAGGGCACGGCTGTAGACATCCCCTCCGTCAAAGGTCGGGATGTCAAACGCCAGCCGGTCGTAGACGAGGTAGGGGTTGTCCCGACGCAGATCCCGCTCGATCCCACACCCCCGCAAGGCTTGGCCGACGTACCCGCGCTCCAGTGCCGTGTCGGAGTCGATGACGCCGGTACCGATGGCACGTGTGCGAAAGGTGGCGTTGTCAAAAAAGATCTTGTCGTAGCGGGGGAGTTGCTTGTCGAGATAATCGAGCAGCTCAGAGAGTCGGAGGAGAAATCCTGCCGGGAGATCACGCCGCACCCCGCCGGGAAAGGTGTACATATGATAGACCCGCCCACCGGTCAACTGCTCAAACAAATCGAGGATCAGATCACGGTCGTAGAGGCTCCACTGCCCGACCGTCCCCAGACCGATGGAGCCGCTCTGCCCCCCCATCCAGAGCAACTGGGCAGCCAGACGACTCATCTCTTGCACCATGACCCGGATGTACTGGGCGCGTTCGCTGATGGTGATCCCGGCCAATCCTTCGACCGCACGGGCGAAATTCTCTTCGTTGGGATCGGGCTCGGGGACGCAGATACGGCAGACGATGGTAAACGCCTGGAGGACGGTGCGCCGCTCCACCAGCTTCTCAAAACCTCGGTGGAGATAGCCCACATGGGTGCGTGCCCGCTGGATGGTCTCTCCGATCAGATCGAGTTCCACCGACATGTTGCCGGTGATCCCCGGGTGCTGGGGGCCGTGGAAGATTTTGATCTGTTTACTCTCCATCATGAGAAGCCTCCTCCTGCTCTGCTTTGAGGCGTTTGGCCTCTTCGCGGCGCCGTTTTTGCTCCACTTTGACATCCTTGTTGTCTTCGCGACCCTGTTGGAAATCGTAGTGTGCATGGACATACGCCAGCGTATCAAACTCCCGACGCAGCGGAGGGAGATCCGTCCATCCTTCGAGGACAAACGGGTAGAGGGTGTCGTTGCCCTCAAAGGGTATCCCGTACATCTCATGCAGATCCCGCTCCATCACTTCGGCTTGAGGAAAACGGTTGCTGAGGCTGGGGAGCCCCTCCCCGTCGCGGCGGATGGGGAGTTGCACCATCAGGTTCTGGCTGCGGGCGCGATCGGTGAAGAGATAGGTCAGGCGAAACACTTCCTCTTCGATCCAGTCGGCACATGTGATCTGCGAGAGGGTGACAAACGCCGTGTGGGTGGTGACAAAATCGATCGCCTCACGCCACGCGTCGCGGGTGTCAACCTCGATCGAGAAGAGGCGGGGGTTTTTTTCGGTGACGTCGTATCGGGTGGTAAGTGCGTTCATGACAGCTCCATTCCGGCGTAGTTCTCTTCGTATTGGGGGGCGATGTTTTTGCCCAGTACCTTCTCTTGATTGCGCCGGTACCATGCGTAGTCGTCCCGGTAGCGGACGTATCCGGGCTCGAGGGTCTGATCCCGAATGGCCGCTTGGAGTTTGACAAATCCTTCGATGAGAGCTTCGGGGCGGGGCATACACCCGGCGACGTACATATCGACCCCGAGGTAGTCTTCGAGTTTTTTGATGGTGTTGTAGCTGTCCCAGTACATGCCGCCGTTGATGGTGCAGCTCCCCAGCGCGATGACATATTTGGGCTCACTCATCTGCTCATAGGTTCGGATGATCCGGCGCAGGGTCTTGAGCGATGCGTAGCCGGAGACGATGAGGATGTCCGCCTGCCGGGGGGTGGCGACCCCGACGACTCCGAGACGCTCGATGTCGTACCGGCTGGTAAACACCGGGGGCATTTCGATCGCACCACACCCCGTGCCGTAGGCGACGACAAACATACTGTGTGCCTGAAACCAGTGGATCGCCTTTTCGATGAGTGTCTGGGTGTTGGCGAGACCCTCGGTCTCGGATTCGAGGGTGCGCTGTTGGGCGGTTACCTCCTCAGTGAGTGATGTGTGATAGGGGACGAACCCCTCTTGACGCAAACCTTCTATCTGTTTCAAACCCTGTTGCATGATGAGGCTCCTATACCCGTAAGAGTCCGACGATGGCGATGACCGTCGGGACTTTCAATAAAAATTCAACGCTTTGTACGGTGGTGAAACGGCCGTAGACGTTGCCGATGAACACGGTCACGACGAAAAAGACGAATGTTTTGAAGATCAATTCCAAGAGGGTGGCAGCCCCGCCCCAGAAGAGATCGACCATGAGCAGCAGCTTGGCAAACGTAAAAACAGCACTCTGACTCAGTGCCAGCGCGAGGAATTTGCCTCCAAACTCAACCGCCGGCCCGCTGTAGACCTCCTGGGGTGCGCCGACGACATCGAAGGGGGATTTGCCGAGGAAACCGACCAAAGAGAGGAACGCCGCGACAAACAGCAACGGGTGGGACAGGAGATTGGGGGTGGTACTCTGCTGGATCATGAGGGTGTGGATGTCGGCCGTCCCCCCGGTGATCATGAGGCCGATGGTCGCGAGATACAACGGCATCTCGAGGGCAAAAAGGCGTGTCAATCCCCGAGTGATCCCCATCGCGCCGAAGGGGTTGCCACTGCTCCCCACGCCAAGGGCATTGCCAAGGGGACCGAGCACCATGAAGTAGAGGACGACGAGGAGGTTGCCGTAGGGGCTGAGCCCCTGTAGGTGATCCCCCTGATTGAAGAAGGGGATGAAGAGCACCGTCATCACCGCACCGCTGGCCATGATGATCGGCCCGGCGGTGAACATCCAGCCGAAGCTGGTGGAGGTCGCTTTGGAGAAGAGCTTGATGCTGTCCCAGAAGGACTGGGCGATCGAGGGGCCGAAACGCCCATGCACCCGTGCCGTGATGTTGCGATACAGTCCATAATAGAGGAACCCGAAGCTGTACGCCATCCCGACCATGAGCAGCAGCTCGAGTAGGAGTGTCACGGTTGCCATTAGAACACCTCCCGATAGAGTAAAACCGTCACGAAGGCGACCAGAAGCCATGCGACGTTTTGGGCGGTGAGAGCATACAATCGCTGGATCAGGTGGGAGCCATCCCCCGCCACGACGACCACCCGTCCCCACAGCGCATGGGCATGGTGGGTGAGGATCGTCCGGATCCCGTCGATGCGGATGAGCTCCCGCCCCATGCCGTAGCCGTAGTGGAGAGGGGCATCGGGGCGGGGGACTTCACCGCAGTAGCTAAGGTCGTAGCGATCTCTGGGGCGGGTGGATCGGTTCTTGAGGAGGAGAAATCCGAGGAGGATCAGTACGAAGATCCCGACAAAAGCTTCCCCGATCACGAGACCATCGAACGAAGCGAACGGGGTCGCAAGGATGCTGGCTCCGCTATCCATGACGGGGGCGAGACCGAGACGCTTCAGGATCGTGTTGAAATATGGGACGATCGATCCGGGCAAGACTCCGAGGATCAGGAGGACGAGAGCCCCTATGACCTGCGGGACATAATACCCCCACGGGATGCGCCCGGGTGTGGACACCTCGGGATCGTGTGTCGGCTGCCCGAGGTAGATACCATAGACAAGCTTGTAACAGTAGAGGAACGCACTGGCAGAGCTGAACATCACGGCGGCGAGTAACAGCCCTCGGTGGGCTTCGAGCAGGGTGGTGTAGATGAGGAACTTACTGCTAAAACCTCCGAGGAGTGGAACGCCCGCCAGGGCGATGATGCCGATCACGAGAAGCAGGAAGTTGACGCGATAGGTATCCATCAGCCCTCCCAGCGTACTGAAGGTGCTGCGCCCCGTAGTGTGGAGGATCGCGGCGACGTTGACAAAGAGTAGGAGTTTGACAAACGTGTGGATCACGGCGTGATAGAGGGCGGCTTCGAGTGCGGTGTTGGAGCGGAGGGCGATGACGGTGATGATATAGCCC
>WFMQ01000112.1 GCA_015488995.1 Nitratifractor sp.
CCCGTTTTGCACTCGACATAGACGGGCTCATCACGATGGTTTAAAAAGAATATATCAAGTTCATTCTTCTCAAGATTAGGAAAAGTGATTTTAACACTACGGGCAATAGGGGGAATAAGGTTTTTATCCTTGAAAAAGGATATAAGCTTGACCAGAGCAAACCATTCCATCCACAATCCGTCAAAAAAAGATTTAATAATTGGGATATCTTGTAGTGTTAGATAGATAACATTATTTTTTTTGTGAGAATGAGATTTTGCAACAAAAGAGAATTTATACAGTTCCGTGGTAAAAGCCAATATTTGTTTTACTTCTTGAGGGGTTTTGTGCGACAAGGAAACTTTGACTTTATCGTATTTCTTGCTTTGTGCATACCGTATTTGATTGACTATTGGACCAGCAATATTGAAATGGTCACCTATGTAGATAGCAACCTCATCAAAAAAACCAGTTGTATCCATCATTTTGGGGTCAATAAGCGCTTGAATGTGTTTTTCTCTAAACCATTCTATGATTGGGTAGTAATGATTTTTGTCCGAAAAAATATCCGTATTGTGGACATCGAAATCGTTGGGTGGGATGACATCATAAGTCTCAAGAATATCGTCACCAATCTCGATCGATTCCTCATCCTCAATTATTTTCCCAAGAAGCTCTTTTTGTGTACGATATTTTTCGGTCAACTCTTTGACATAGAGAACCGTATCGCAGATGACCCCTATCTCTTTGCAAATGGGGCACATTGCTTTTCGTCCGATATGCACATTGGGAGTTTCTTGGACATGATGGCAGGCATTGCATTCAAAAAGAGCCATATTTTCCCTTTGGTTCAATTGGTGATTGTAACATAAATAAACTAATTATTTTGATTTCATGTAACGCAACGATGAAGGGGCGTGACTTCAGCCGCGTCTGGTGGGACTGAAGTCCCACCCCCTATACCAAATACACAAATACACCATGCCTAAAACTCAAACCCACCGCCTTGCCCTTTGTTCATACTCTCATAGACCGCATTGACGTAGGCATCGCGCAATGCACAGTCGTTGAGTTTGTCGCAGGGGAGGCAGCTTTTGTAGCCGTGCTCACTCTGGCAGGCTTGGAGCTCTTGGGTCTTCTCTTCGAGGGCGAGTTCGTAGCGATCCATCGGCTGGCTCATGGGGCGACTCCGTAGGCAGATTTGAGTCCGTCGATCTCAGTCGTGGAGCCAAAAAAGCAGGGGGTCGTATCGTGTGGATGGCGCGGGATGAGGTCAAGCAGACGCTCTCCGCGATTGTTGATCGCCTGTCCGCCGGCAGCTTCAAACACGAGAGCATAGGGGATCACCTCAAAGAGTTGGCGGAGTTTCCCTTCGGGTTTGTCGGTCGTACCGGGATAGGCGAAGAGCCCTCCGCCTTTGACAAGGATTTGGTGGAGATCGGGTGCCATGCCGCCGCTGTAGCGCAGGCGATATCCAGCACCAAAGAGCGAATCGATGTACGCTTTGTGCTCCGGACTCCAGTACTGCTGTGTGCCGCCGGGGGCGACGAGTTTGCCTTGGGGATTGAGGGAGAGATCGGGCAGGGGCTGCCAGGTGCCGCCGACGTAGCGGGTGCGGTGCGGGGTCTCGCCGCGCAGAGCCGTGACCATCTCGATCCGGGGGCCGTAGATGGTGTAGGCAGTCGCCACGATGTTTTCACCCCGGGGCTCTCCTCGGTAGATGCCGAAGATCGAGCCGACCGAGAGGTTGACATCGACGATGCTGGAGCCGTCAAGTGGATCGTAGCAGAGGGTGTATTCTCCCCCGGCATGGATGGGCATGGGGTCATCTTTTTCTTCGCTGATGAGGGTGTGGATGCTCTCCAGCTTGCGCAACTCCTCTTCGATGATGCGGTCGCTGGCGACATCAAGTTTGAGCTGGGTATCGCCGGTGGCGTTGGCGTGGTTGCTGTAGCCGAGATCGCCCTCTTTGATCAGGGTATCGATCCGCAGGGCGATGGTGCGAACGGTCTCAAAAATTGTTTCCATATCAGAACTCCTTGGGTAATGGGGTGGCGTGGCGGTCGATCCATGCAATGATGCTCTCGATGTCGTTTAGATCGAGCACATCGAGATGATCGGGAAGGTCGTAGTCGGAGGGATCGATTGAGTCATCGATGGCAATCGCTTTGACGACGGGGAGGTACTCCGGCTCGATGGCATTGCGAAAAACCGCCAGTCGGGGGAGGGGGAGGGTCTTGAGCCCCTCGACCATCAGCAGATCGTACGCCCCCAGCATCTCTGCGACCCGTTCGAGTGGGCTTTCGTGATGGGAGAAGAGGGTCGTACGGGTCGCTGAGAGGACGGCCACATCGGCTCCGGTGCGGTAGAAGCGGTCGCTGTCTTTACCAGGCTGGTCAAAGATCGCTTTGTCTTTGGGGTCGTGTTTGATGATGGCGACCCGGCGGGTGGGGACGAGGTGTTGGGCAATTTTCTCGATCAAGGTGGTCTTGCCGCTGCCGCTGGGGCCGGTGAAGGCGATGGCTTGGTGCATCACTTTTTCCTTTTTCTGAAGTGGTCGGTTTGTTTGGGGTCGTGGATGTATTTGAGCAGATCGATCATCCGAAGATGGCCACCCAGCTTGTTCATGTAGATGACGTAGTTGGTGAGGACATGTTTGCCGTAGTGGCGCGCTTGGGCGTTGTCCACCAACTCGAGGCTCAGGTAGGGTTCATAAGGACCTTTGCCGTTGAACAGATGCTTCTTGCGGATGAGGCGGCGGGTGTAGCCGATCCCGGCATTGTACGCGTAGGCGATGAAGAGGGGATGCTGGAGCCACTTGGTCAGATACGTCATGTGATCGTTGGCATAGCGTAGGGCTTTGCGGGGGTCAAACATCGCATCGTAGTTGACCTTCTCATGGCGTTGTTTGGCCAGATGTCGGACGAGGAACGGCATGATCTGCATCATCCCGAGTGCATACGAAGTGGAGATCGAGGCGGGGACGAATCGGCTCTCTTGGCGGGCGATGGCGTAGAGGATCGCTTGGCGTTTTCGAGGGAGCTTGGCCAGTACGTCACGATAGGGCATAGGGAAGTACTGCTTGGTGTCGTGACTGGCTTTGGAGAGAATGTAGCTGTAGTAGCCGACCGCATCGGCTTCGCGGTAGTGCTTGGCGAGGGCTTTTTTGTCCACTTTTTTGCTGAAAATCTTCCGCTTGAGCTTGGCCCAAGCGATCGGATCGGAGAGGGTGTGGCGGAGCCGATGCCCCTTGGGGAGGGAGGGGGTGATCGTCCGAGGGTATTTGAGGTGGAGGATGTCACGCGCCAAAAGTGTGTAGAGGTTGATGTCGTAGCTCTGGGTCAAGGTACGCAGGTAGCGTTTGTTGTGGCGGCTCATGTAGGCCCAGAAG
>WFMQ01000113.1 GCA_015488995.1 Nitratifractor sp.
ACGTAACCCCTGAAGAACTCATACATACTTCCGATCCATCACATAAAACAGAAACTATCCATAGTTCCAAGGACGCATCATGAACAAAATCACCGCATTCCAAAAAGGGCATGAGCAATTTCGTACCGTCAAATTCAAGCAAAACGAAGACCGCTTCAAAAAATTGGTCTCCGAAGGGCAGAATCCCAAAGCACTCTTCATCGGATGCAGCGATTCCCGTGTAGTCCCTACGATGATCACCGGTACGGGAGCCGGTGATCTATTTATCACCCGCAACATCGGCAACTTCGTCCCCCCTTTCAAGCCCGACAGTGACTTCCACGCCACGGCCTCAGCGATCGAGTATGCCGTCAGTGTGCTCGGAGTGAGCGACATCATCGTCAGCGGTCACTCCGACTGCGGAGCGATCAAAGCCCTCTACAAAGACCATACCGTCACAGAAGAGAACATCCACACCATCAAATGGCTCGAACTCGGTGCCGAGGCCAAACAAGTCGCCCTTCAGATCCTCCCCAACGCCCCCAAAGCGGAACTCCTCGAATACACCGAAAAGCTTTCCGTAGTTTTTCAGCTCGAGAATCTCCTCACCTATCCCGCCGTCAAGCGCGGGGTAGAGGAGGGTAGGATCTTCCTTCACGGGTGGCACTACTCCATCGCAGAGGGCACCATCGAATACTTCGATGATGAAAATGCTGAATTTCGCCCCCTTGGAGACAAAGCATGATCCCCAAAACAACAATCAAAGGGGCTGAGACTTCAATCCCACAACCTCAAGGAGAAAGCATGATCGCCCAAGACGCCACCGAAATGATCGGCCGTACCCCTATCGTCAAGATTGCCCATCTCGAAGGCACATCCGGCGTCACCCTCCTCGCCAAAGCCGAATACCTCAACCCCACCGGCTCCGTCAAAGACCGCATCGCCGCACACATGGTAGAGCAGGCGATTGCCCGTGGCGAGATCACCGAAGAGACGACCCTGATCGAGCCCACCAGCGGCAACACTGGGATCGGACTGGCCGCTGTCTGCGCGGCACGGGGGATCGATCTGCTCCTCACCATGCCCGAATCGATGAGCCTCGAGCGTCGCACGCTCCTCGAGCACCTCGGTGCCAGACTCATCCTCACCCCCGCTGCCGAAGGGATGGGGGGGAGCATCCGAGCAGCAGAGCGTTTGGCAGAGAAGCTCCCGCATGGCCTGATCCTCGGACAATTTACCAATCCCGACAACCCCGCCGCCCACGACCACACGACGGCTCCGGAGATCCTCGAAGCGACGGGAGGGACTCTCGATGTGTTTGTCGCAGCGGTGGGCACAGGAGGGTCGTTTACCGGCATCACCCGCACCCTCAGGCACACCCTCCCTCAGCTGAAGGCTGTCGCGGTCGAGCCCGCCACGTCTCCTGTCCTCAGCGGTGGCCAGCCCGGCGCACACGGTATCCAGGGGATCGGCGCAGGATTTATCCCCAAGATCCTCGAGACCGACCTGATCGATGAGATCCTCACCATCACCGACGACGAGGCGATCACCTACGCCCGCGATGCCGCCCGCCGAGCCGGACTGCTCATCGGCATCTCTGCCGGAGCCAACCTCGCCGCCCTCCACCGGATCGCCCGCCGACCAGAATCCCGAGGCCAAACCCTCCTCACCCTCCTACCCGACGGGGCAGAGCGGTATATGAGCGCGGGGCTGTTTAGCCCCCATTAATCAAAAGCAGATACGATAAAATCTCAACTTGATTGGCAAAGGAAAACAACATGCTCAAAAAACTCACCTTAGGTTTGACGCTGCTTGCCTCACTGGCTCTCGCAGACGCAACCATTACATTCACCCCCTACAAGACCGCCGCCCAATCCATCGGCAAGGGCAAACCGGTCATGCTCGAAGTCGGTGCCGAAAGTTGCGTCAACTGCAAAGAGATGAACGCTATCCTCGCCCCCATCATCGCCAAACACCCCAACTACAAAATCTTCGACGTGCTTCTCAAGCCACCTGTTGTCAATATCCTTGACCCACGACCCCAGGTTTCTATCGAAGATCAACTGAAAGTCCATGCGATCCCTGTCCAAATCTTCTACGACAAATCGGGCAAAGAGATCTACCGCCATACGGGTATTTTGACGGCAGATCAGCTCAAAACTGCCTTCAAAAAGTTCGGATTTTAGGATCGATCATGACAAAAAAACTTTTGCTTCTTTCGATTCTTTTCTCATCACTTATGTTGGCGGATATCCATTTCACCCCTTACCCACAAGCCGCCTCCTCCATCGGGAAAGGGAAGCCTGTCATGCTCGAAGTCGGCACCCAAGATTGTGCCGGATGTCAGGCGATGGATGTCATCCTCGCTCCGTATATCAAGCGACACCCCACCTACCAAATCTTCTACATCAACGTCAACGAAAAACTTGGCAAGAAACGTTCGATTCTCGATTCCCGCCCGCGCAAAACCGTCGGAGACAAACTGGTCATCGGTGGCTATCCGGTTCAGGTTTTTTATGACAAAAGTGGCCGGGAAGTGTATCGTCATTCCGGTGTATTGACCCAAGCGCAGCTCAATTCTGTCTGCTACAAGCTTGGGTTTAAATAGCCCCTCGCGTAGGGTGCGCAATTGCGCACCCTACGCGTTTTGTATATAAAATTGATAAGAGTTCCAAATGCATCCCCCCAAACACTCCCCAACCCTCCTCGAAACCATACGCCTCAAATACGGTGTACCCCAACATTTATCCTGCATGCAGCTCGTCTCAACCGTACACGATGGGAGCTGTTTGGCTTGACCGATACCATCGATCTTCGTTCGATTTTTCAGCACCATACGATCGATTGTCCTCCCCATATTCCCCTGTCCAGACTACGCCTTATATAATAAAAGGCGTATCCTCTCTATCGATACCTCCCCCTACACCCCCAAGCCGATCCATCAC
>WFMQ01000114.1 GCA_015488995.1 Nitratifractor sp.
ATCAAGGACTTCAAACTCCCCGCTCCGGCGATGCCCACGTTTGGCGTCAGCTACGAGACCGGACACTGGACACTGGGTGCGACGATGTACATCCACCCTATCATGAGTCTGACGACCCGCACGATCACCCCCGCCGTGGATCTCTCGGTGGGGTATCGGTTTTGAAAAACATGCGCGGCTAATGATTTTTACTATTTACGGATTTGGGCTGAGGCTTAGTGATGGTGACCGATGAGCGTCTGTGCCTCGTCGTACCCCACGATCACTTCTCCACCCTCCATCTCCATGACGGGGCGTTTGATGAGGGTGTTTTCCCGGCAGAGCCACTCCCGCATCCCAGTTGCGTCGAGGTTCATCTCTTTGAGACCGAGCTTACGGTATGTGGTGCTCCGCTTGTTGAACAATGTTTCGATCGGGACGTGTGCCAGCCACCGGTCGATCGTCTCACACTCTACTGGGGTCTTACGCATATCGACAAAGGTGTAGTCGATGCCGTGTTCTTCGAGAGCCTTGCGTGCTTTACGTACCGTGTCGCAGGTGGTGATGCCGTAGAGTTTCATGGGTAACCTTTGGGATTTTTGGTAGGGATTTTACCCAAACCACGCTAATCCTATCCCCATCATCACAAACAATGCCCCGGATACCTGATAAAATCCCTTCAGTTTCGCCTCATCTAAAAACCACGCTTTGGTATGGATCGAGAGGTAGCCGTAGGTCATCAGGGACATAAACGAGATGGCCAAAAATGTTCCGGTCATGATCCAAAACTGCATCAGCGTGCTGCGTGCGGGATCCATAAAGAGAGGGAAGATCACGCTGAAGAATAGGATCGGTTTGGGGTTGGTGGCTGCGACGAGGAAGCCCTTGCGAAAGAGAGCCCATTGGTCGTAGCGTTGGTGGTGACCCTTGGCGGCGAGGGTCAGATGGGTGTGGTGGTTGCGCATCTGGCCGATGCCAAGATAGACGAGGTAGGCGCCGCCTGCCCATTTGAGTATGGTGAAAAAGATGGAGGATGTTTTCAGCAGCACGCCTACGCCGAACATCGCTACGGAGGCCAAGAGTAGGAGCCCGAGGATGTTGCCCAGTGTCGAGTAGAGCACGGCTCTTAGATCCATCCGCATGGCATTGTTGATCGCCAGCAGGATAGCCGCACCGGGGCTGGTGATGGTGAGAAAAGCGATGAGGAGGTAGTTGAGGTAAATGTCCATACTCATTAGTAGTCCTTTTGTATTGACTCATTTATATGGCATTTTAGAGGATTTGTATGCAGACGTATAGGAAAAAATTGCTTTTATTTGACCTCTTTAGGCGTGTGCCCATAAAATTTCTTGTACGTCTTGATCATATGTGATTGATCGTAAAAACCGCATAAAAGGGCAGCTTCGGCGAGTGAAATTTTTTGAGCCAGTTTTGCGCGGACGCAGTCAATCCGGAGATTTTGGCGATATTGGTGGGGCGTGCGTCCAAAGGCTTGTTTGAAGCGTCGGAGGAAATGGTACTTGCTCATGTGAGCTTCACGTGCGACGGCATCGAGATCGATTTCGGGCGAATCGGCATGAGCATGGAGATAGGTACGGGCTTTTTGCAGAATGGGATCGTGAGAGGTGGGACGTTTGGCTTCGGGAGTCTCATATACATGATGCAATAATAAATGGTCGATGAGAGCGAGGATTAGCCGATCGTTCTTTGCCGTATCCGTTGTATTGTGCAGGTCTGAGATCATATCGTTGAGGTGAGAATCCTGGATCAGCCGGTGAAATACTACCGGCACTTCGATATCCAGCGAGTGCGCCCGTGCCTCGATCTGCGTTGTCGGGATCGAGAGGTTCATGTGTACCCACGTACTCATCCGTGTCTCATGGGCTTCAAATGGATGTATTACCCGTACCATCCCCTCGTTTGCCTCTGCCTTCTCCCCCTCGACAACAAAACGATGCAACCCCTCCAGCACCAACGAGATGGAATACCCATCATGGGCGTGTTGAGGATAGTTTTGGTCAGTAAAGGAGCTTTTAACGAGGAGGCAGGTGGGTTTCATGGGGGGTATTGTAACAAAATTTTATGACAATTTGACATATTTTCCAAGCAACTTATGCAAGTGACTATAATAGAGTTATGAAAATTCGGGTTGACAAACATACCCAGAAAGGGTACAATTATATGATATTTATTGAGTCGAAAGTGTTTGAGAAATTGCGTGCCAAGTACTTTGATGACGAAGAGTACAGGGCATTGCAGACTTTCCTGCTTGAGAGGCCATTGAGCGGTGATGTTATTCCCGGCACCGGAGGATTGCGTAAGCTACGTTGGTCTGCTGGGGGTAAAGGGAAGCGGGGTGGATTGCGTACGATTTATCTCTATTTGGCGGGGAAAGATCATCTGCATCTTTTGACGGTGTACGCCAAGAACGAAGCAAGTGATTTGTCTCCAGATGAGAAAAAGATACTTAAGGGCATCTCGAACAATAGGTCATACCCACAATGGGCTTTGCAGATGTGAGATTTTGCTTGAGGCGCTCAAAGCGTAGCCGTAGCTACGGTGAAGGGAGCATCGAGTGAAAGATCGCGTCTGCAAAGCCCACCCTTCGGGCATCTCCAGCTTTCGCCCATACTGCGTTATCGCTTCTTGACGTAGCTTTGGCTATGCCTGCGAAGCGATGCCTTGCCTGGACAAAAGCTGGAAATGTTGTGGGTATGACCTATTGTTCGAGATGCCCTTAAACGGATTGTAGAGGAGTTGAAGCATGGATAAACGAAACCTGTTTGATGAGCTCAAAGTCGGGCTGGAGGATGCCCGACGATATGAGGAGAAAAAACTCACACTCAAGACAGTGGCGTTGCCCCCGAGAGAACCGAAGCTCCTTTCGGCAGAGACGATACGGGCTATCCGGGAGAAGTACAATATGAGCCGTGCTCTGTTTGCCCATCACTTGCACATCTCCCCCCGAACTCTCGAAAAATGGGAGCAAGGCACCTCCCGCCCCAACGAACAGGCCTCGACACTGCTGGCTTTGACCGATCGGTATCCGGATATGCTGGAGCGGTTGCGGAGTGTTTGAGGGGACGGGACTGAAGTCCCTGCTCCTGATGGGAAACAGGTAAGCTACGGTGAATATGTGGTGTGCATTCCATATTTTAGAGACAAAAAGCGAGCAGCGATGTGCAGGAGGCGGGACTTCAGTCCCGCACAGTGCCCAAGGTGTTTATTGGGTCTTGTTGCCGTCCTTTTTCTGGATCGGAATTACTTTGGCTTGGGTGATGGCACCTTGCTTCTTCTTCAGCGTGATGGTGATGGTGTTGTCTTTTTGCTCGGCTTTGATGGTCGCGGGGTCGGCATCGGGCGGGAGGGTGAAGCTCTGGGTAGAGCTGCTGCTGGCGAAGCTGATCACTTTTCCGTAGTTGCCTTTGGTCTGTTCCTGCTTGTTCTGTGACTGGGTGGTGACGGTGAGCATGCCCTTTTCGGATGTGATGTTCACCTTGGCATTTTTGAGATCATGGACACGAATGGTGAGTGCGTAGTGATCCCCTTTGTCCTGGAAGCCCGAGCTAAGTACCCCGGATGAGTGGATCAAGTGAGGGGTCTGTATGAGAGCGGGGGTTTGGAAGTTTTGCCCGAAATTCTGAAACATGGCATCCATCTGCTGCTGCATCCGACGCATCTCTTCCATTTGGACTGCGAAGATTTTGTCCATTTGGGGGAAAGGATCCGCAGTGAGTGTTGGCTGGGTGTTGGCAGGGGTGGCACTTACTTTTTGTACCGAGACACTGGCGACACCGAGTGCTCCGAGCAGGGCGATGAGTCCGACGTATTTCAGCGGTTTTTTCATGATATTCTCCTTGGATTTCGATGCCTTTTTGGCACCGTTATTTGTACTTGAAATTGTAGGAGCGGAAGTTTAACCGAAGTAAAATGAGGGCACGGTGGTGCGCTGGCTTATGTGTGGATTTGAACCCGTTTACTCTGATGATAAAATGTTACAATTTGAGTAACATTTTGATGTATGTCAAGATTTTTTCTATCAAAATCGACTACAATTAGTAGTCTGCTTTATAGTCCGTACTAATACTGACGATTAAAGTTGCATTCAAAACTAAACAGGAGGGAAACATGAATCATCGATTCAACAAGCTTTCGACACTGCTTCTGGGTACGGCCGTCGCCGCTTCTACAGCGTTTGGCGCATCCGAGCTCGAAAAAGTGATGAAAGCACGAGGGTTGAGTCAGCAGGATCTGCTGGCTGCGGCCAAAACCTACACACCGAGCGGTGGACGCGACAAGTATATTGTGTTCAGTTCCGGCGGACAGTCCGGACAGATTATCGTTTACGGCGTGCCGTCGATGCGGATTCTCAAGTACATCGGTGTCTTCACCCCCGAGCCGTGGCAGGGCTGGGGCTATGATGACGACACCAAAGCGATCCTTGCAGAAGGCAACATCCGGGGGCACAAGATCACCTGGGGAGATACCCACCACCCAGCTCTCTCTGAAACCAACGGGCGTTATGATGGAAAATGGCTCGTCATCAACGACAAGGCCAATCCCCGTTTGGCAGTCATTGATCTGAGTGACTTTGTTACCAAGCAGATCGTCGTCAACCCGGTCTTCAAATCCGACCACGGTGGTGCCTTCTTCACCCCCAACTCCGAGTATATCCTCGAAGCGTGCCAGTATGCGGCACCTCTCGACAACAACTACCACCCCATCGATGAGTATGCTGAGACCTACCGTGGTGGTGTGACTGTCTGGAAATTCAACCACGATAAAGGGCGCATCGAACCGAAGAAATCCTTCACCATCGAATTGCCCCCCTATATGCAAGATCTCTCCGACTCCGGTAAAGAAGCTTCGGCAGGTTGGGGCTTTACCAACAGTTTCAACTCGGAGATGTACACTGGAGGGATCGAAAAAGGTCTCCCCCCTATGGAAGCAGGGATGAGTCGTAACGACACCGACTTCCTCCAAGTCTACAACTGGAAGAAACTCGCCAAACTGGCCGAAGATCCCAAAAATGTCAAGGTCATCAACGGAACACGGGTAATCCCCATCGATGTCGCCGTCAAAAACGACGCACTGTTCCTCGTCCCCGAGCCCAAGTCGCCTCACGGTGTCGATGTCTCTCCTGATGGGAAATACATCGTCGTCTGTGGGAAGCTCGATACTCATGCGACGGTCTATGAGTGGGCCAAAATCAAGAAGTTGATCGCCGACAAGAAATTTGTGGGTAAGGATCCCTTTGGTATCCCCATCATTGACCTCAAGGCAGCCGCTCATTGTCAAGCACAACTCGGCCTTGGCCCCCTCCATAACCAATTTGGAAAAGGGTGGAAAAATGGTGAAATCTATACCTCTCTTTATGTCGATTCTCAAGTCGTCAAATGGAATTACCTGACCTGTAAAGTCGAAGACCGTCAAAATGTCAACTACAACATCGGTCACCTCTGCGGCATGGAAGGCAAATCGGAAGATCCTCAGGGTGAGTACATCATCGCATTGAACAAGCTTGCCATCGATCGCTTCAACGAAATCGGGCCTCTGCATCCTCAGAACCACCAGTTGATCGATATTCGTGGCAAGAAAATGCAACTGCTCTACGATATGCCAATTCCTCTCGGTGAGCCTCACCAGGCGGTTGCCATCCGTGCAAGCAAGCTCCATCCCAAAGTACGCTACAAGATGGGAACCAGTGCCTTCACCGGCAAAACCCATGTCGGTAAAACCTTGGCAGGACAAGAGAAGATCGTCCGCAAAGGCAATCACGTCTATGTCTACGGTACCATGGTGCGCTCACACATCAACCCTGAGCACGTCACGGTCAACAAGGGCGACACGGTTACTTTCTACCTGACCAACCTCGAGCGGGCCGAGGATGAGACCCACGGATTTACCGTGGATCTCTACAATGTCCATACCTCACTCGAGCCAGGTAAAACCGTCTCTGTGACCTTCAAAGCCGATATGGAAGGGGTCTTCCCGTACTACTGTACCGAGTTCTGTTCGGCACTCCACCTCGAGATGATGGGATACCTGATGGTCAAAGATCCCAACAAAAAGTACGAGGCAGCAGCCAAACTCAAGATGAGCACTATGTCTCCTGAGCAACTCAAAAAAGAGTACGACAAAACTGTCGCGACCAACAAAGCGACCGATGCGGTCATCCAGTCCGTCGTCAAGTTCCTCAAAGCCAATCACTTCGAGAAATATCCCACCGTCAAAAACCTCGTCACCGATGCCCTCGATCAGTACGGCAAGATTGCTGGACAGAAGAAGAAATCGGACGAAGCCGTCAAAGCGGGTGATCTCAACAAAGCGACGCTGTTTGAAAACATGATTTGGCAGTACATGGTCAAAACCGCCGATGTCGGTATCCGTGCCAAAGACTTGCTGGTCAAAAAGATCGCAACCCCGATGAGCGAAAAAGCCAAAAAAGGGCATGAAGCTTACCTTGAAGGGGGCTGTAACGGCTGTCACGTCATCGGAAAAGTGAGCTCTGGACCGGATCTGGTCGGAGTACTCCATCGTCACGAAAATGGTGAGAAGTGGGTCAAAGAGTGGATCATGCATCCTGAAAAGATGTACAACAATCCGTACATCAAGTCGATGACCAACTACTTCAACCTCCGTATGCCCAACCAAGGCATGAACGAAGAGCAGACCAACGACATCATCGAATACCTCAAATGGATCGATAAAAACGCCAACCTGTTCTAACCTCAACGGTCAGGCTGTCGGGGAGTTTTGTGCCCCCTGACACCCGACCCACTTTCCTCACCCATCACCCATATTATGCTATTGATAGCGGTTATTGATATGTGTCAATGCATGGTAAGGGTGATTGATGTACAATCGATCCGAAATAAAAAGGAGTTACCATGAACAGTTCATTGACCAAGTCTAGGGTCTTTGCTTTGTTGGCACTGGGTATTTTGTTGTACTTTTTTGTCATACCGGCTGTCTTTACCCACAATGTGGTGGAGATGGTAGCGGCAGACAAAGCCGACAAAATCTCCCCGATCACCTATAAAGTGTGGGATTACTACCAGAAAGGGCACTATATCAGCCCCGATACCCCCGAAGGGTCTGCCGGTGATCTCAAAAAGATGATCGAGAACGACGGGGAGCTCTCTGTCGCGACTGCTCCGATCTGGTACGTCGCGCTCGAAGCGCCCAACTATCCCAAGGAGACCTTCCCCGACGGGATCCCAGTCTATTACCATTTTGACGGCTTCAGCGGTGATGTCCATGAGATGGAGACGATCAACCACTTCATCGGGATGGATCCGATGGGGCGGGGTGCTCCGTACCTGCGGGCTGCGGCACCGTATGCCCTGGTGGGGGTAGCGCTTCTGTTTGTGCTGTTTATCCTGTACAATTCCCGCCTGCTCAATCTGCTGATGCTGATTCCGGTCTCTCTTCCGTTGATCTTCCTGGGCTTTTATGCCTATTGGCTCTATTGGTTCGGGCACCACATGCACGCGTGGGGAGCGTTCAAGATCAAGCCCTTCACACCGACGGTCTTCGGGGATGGCAAGGTGGCACAGTTTACCACCCACTCGTATCCTACGATTGGCTTTTGGTTGTTGGTCGCCATTGCCGTATTGAGTCTCCTTGCGATGGTCTCGCGCAAAAAAGCGATGCAGCAAATGGCTGACGAGAAGTAGGGGAAACGTGGTGAGACGACTCGGGGTGATCCTTATGGCATTGTTCAGTACGGCCAGTGCAAACAATGCATTGCAGGCAGCGATCGATGCGGCGCCATCGGGTGCTCGACTCGATCTGCCTGCTGGGGTCTACCGGGGCAACATCGTCATCAATAAGCCGTTGATTATCGACGGCAAGAACCAAAAAGCAATCATAGAAGGGGACGGCAACGGTACGGTGGTACGGATCACCAGCCCCTTTGTCACCCTTACCAATGTCATCATTCGCCACAGCGGTGCTGAGCATGAGCGGGTCGATGCGGGCATTTCGGTCGCCAAAGCCGCTCACTGTACTCTCACCCACAACCGGATCGAGGATTGCCTCTTCGGGATCGATCTCCAGCAGGTGGATGAGTCCAACATCAGCGACAATTGGATCACCTCCAAGCCCTTCGAATTGGGGTTGCGGGGAGATGGCGTGCGCCTATGGTATTCCAATGATAATCTGCTCAGCCATAATACGTTGATCAAATCCCGTGATTTTGTCGTCTGGTACAGCCACGGCAATCACATCGTGAGCAACTACGGAGAGTGGGGGCGGTATTCGCTCCACTTCATGTATACCGGGCGCAACTACGTCCACAACAACACGTATGTCCACAACACCGTGGGGATCTTCTTCATGTATTCGCGCGACACCATCGCTACTGGGAATGTGATCCGCAATTCGATGGGCACCACCGGACTGGGGATTGGGCTGAAGGATTCATCCAATTTTGTGTTGCGCAACAACAAGATCCTCTATTGTGCCCGAGGGCTGTATCTCGATCGCTCACCGTTTCAGCCTGATACGAACAATACGATCACGGACAATGCGATCCTCTACAACAGCGTAGGGGTACAATTCCACTCCCTGAGCCTGCACAACATCCTGCGGGGCAATGTCCTCAAAGGCAATATCGAGACGGTCGTCAACGATTCGTACAATACCCGGGTCACCGAAAACACATGGGACGGTAATTATTGGGAGAGTTACGAAGGGTTTGATAAAAACGGGGATGGTGTCGGGGATACCCCTTATACCCTCCATGCCTATGCCGACAAAGTATGGATGCTCAATCCGAACGTGAAGTTCTTTTACGGATCGCCGGTGATCTCCATCATCAATTTTCTGGCCAAGCTTGCTCCCCTCTCGGAGCCGGTACGTCTCTTGACGGATCGCCATCCTCTGATGGAACCCTCGGCCAAAGTAGAAGGAAGGATATAATGACACCTGAAGAGAAAAAACGACGCGCGTTTATGAAGCACGCCACTGGATTGGGGGTGATCGGAGCCGCTGCCGCTGCTGGGATCTACGCCGCCCCGATGCTCAAAGCCGACGAGGCAGTTGTCCTGCGCCCACCGGGTGCTGTGCCTGAGGATACTTTTCTCAACCTCTGCATCAAGTGCGGTCAGTGTCTCCAAGTCTGCCCCTACGACAGCATCGAGCTGGAGCCTGTGACCAACGGTGCGGGGTACGGAATGGCCTTTATCGATCCGACGCAGCGGGGGTGCTATCTGTGCGATGCGTTCCCCTGCATCCTCGCCTGCCCGACCGGAGCACTCAATCATGAGCACGATCAGATTGAAGATGTGCACATGGGGATGGCGGTCATCGTCAAGGAGAGTGCTTGCCTCGCCCTGACCCACACACCTGTACCTGAGAGCGCCATCGATCGGATCTACGATCACACCCATGTGCTCAGTGCCGGAGAGCATACGGCTCACAAAGTCGCCCATCGCGGCAATGAGAGTGAAAAAGAGGAACTACAGAAAAAGCTTCTCGAAAAGCTCGATGCATTTCGAGGAGGTGACAAACCGTGCACAATCTGTGCCGATCTCTGCCCCTTCCACCCCGATCCCTCCACGGCGATCGGTATGGTCGCCAAAGGGGGTGGCTTCCTCCCCGAGATCCGCGAAGCGTGCATCGGATGTGGGGCATGCGTAGAGCTCTGCCCCACCGATGTACTCGAGATCATCCCCCGGGCGACATACGATGATATTTACAAAAAAGGAAAGAACCATGCGTAGTGTATTAAATCGGCGAACGTCTATCCCACATGGAGGCAGGGCTTCAGCCCTGCACTGCGGGACGGAAGTCCCACCTCCTGATCGAAGAATACATGGTGGATTTACGACCGTACTTCTCCCCCTCGCAGGTGCCCTGATCCTGAGTGGATGCAGCGGTAGTGACGCTACCCAACAGACCAAAACCGCTGCCACACGTGCGGCACCGGCAGCGATCACAGTGACCGCCGGTGCGGTCAATACCACCGTCAAAAAAGAGAAATCCAAAGAGAACAGCGGCCAGTTCTACTACGCCTACAACAAAGAAAAAAATACCACCGATACCGATGAAGCGACCCAACCCCGTACGACGATCGATGCGTATCTGCACATCAAATCCCCCTACGAGCGCGTCCGGGTCACCATGATGATCAAGCGCCTGAGCAAAGACTACATCATCAAATGTTCTCCGTGTCACGATGACTACGCCAACGGGGTGATCGGTCCATCGTTGCTGGACAAGAATGCGACGTTTATCTATCAGAGGATCGAAGCGTTCAAGAGCGGCAAGCGAAAAAATCCGTTGATGAAAGAGTTGGTGGAACAGATCGATGATGCCCATCTCAAAACACTGGCTGAAGAGATCGCAAATTTCAACAAAGAAATCCGTAAAATGAGGAGTGGAAAATGAAACATATTATCGCAGTGATTGCTGTCGGATTGGCGGCCTGGGCATCGGTCTATATGCTGGGACTCGATACCGAGGTACACAAGATGGACAGCATCGCCCGGATCATCAAAAGTACCGCAATGGAAGACAGCAAACTGGGGGGACAAACCGTCAAGACCAAGCCGGTCGTTCACACCCAGGCCAAAGCATCACCTGCCAAAAGCCAAACCAAAGAGATGGATAAAAAACTCGCTGCACTCAGAGAGCGTGCTGGGAACTTGGCCGCGTTTTCGGTCAGTCCTCTTTACAAAAAGAGTTGTGCCTCTTGCCACGGCAACGTGGGTGAGGGGATCATCGGCCCCAAACTCATGGGACGGACCAAAGATTACATCCTGACCAACCTCAAGGCCTTCAAAGACGGCAGCCGTAAAAACTACGTTATGTATGGTCTTCTGAGCAAAATGCCCGACAGTGACCTCGAAAGTCTTGCGACCGAGATTGGAACGTTCCAAGCCAAGTTTGATGCAGCTACGAAGAAGTAGTACCCATAATTATCCGTCAAGGAGACCGTAATGGATCGCTATAACAGCTCGATTCGCGATATACTGAATGCGTCACTTCTCTCGACGCTCTACTACACCAACACACACGGGAAAAAACGCCTGACGATTCGGGCGTGGCGCTGGCTGAGCATTTTGGTGATCAACCTGGCGTTTTTCCTCTCGTTTCACATTGACCTGCAGGTGCTTGAGGGGACGCTCAACGGTTCACGCCTTTTGGGCTTCCACCTGATCGACCCTTTTACCGGGTTGGAGATCCTCGCAGCGGAGCATCGTATCCATACCAATGTCATCATCGGTACAGCCACACTGATCGCCTTCTATTTCCTCTTCGGAGGCAAAGCATACTGCTCATGGGTGTGTCCGTATGGGTTTCTCAGTGAGATCGGAGAGTACGTCCATCTCAAGCTGGTGCGCAAAAAAATCATCAAAGAGCACACCTTTGACCCTCGGTATCGCTTTGTTTTCTGGATCATTTTCTTGATCGCAGCCGCGCTTGATGGCTATCTGGTATTTGAAGTGATCAATCCGATTGGCATCATCAGCCGCTTTATCACCTATGGCTGGTCGTTGGCGATTGCGTGGGTGGTGATTATCCTTGCCTTTGAGATTTTTTATTCGCGCCGGGCGTGGTGTACCTATATGTGCCCCGTAGGGACGACGTACAACTTCCTCGGCTGGATCAGCATGACCAAGCCCAAATGGGACATGAACCAATGCGACCACTGCGGTGCCTGTCTTATGGCGTGCCCCGAAGCACACGTGCTGGAATTTATCAAACCCAAACACGACAAAAAACGGAAAGAGAAGGGGATCGATACGCAGCTCGTGGTCAACGGCGACTGCACTCTGTGTGGTCGCTGCATGGACGTGTGCCATACCGATGCGTACCACTATGACTTCCGTCTCAAGGATTTGATCTGATGGGACTGGTCACGATAGAGAATGCCACCAAGAGCTTCATGGGAGCCCGAGTACTCGATGAGGTGAGCATCACCATCGATGCTGGAGACCGCATCGCGATGATGGGTCCCAACGGAGCAGGCAAGACGACGCTGGTGCGGGCGATGCTCGGCTTTTACCGGATCGAGAGCGGTTCGATCCGTGTCGGGGGATTTGACCCGATGAAACAGCGGGTCAAGGTGCTCGAAAACGTCAGCTTCATCCCTCAAACACCCCCGCCGGTGCGCTTGAGCCTCGATGAGCTACTGAGCTTTGTCGAGCGGAGCAGCGGGACGGAGCGTCAGGCGATCATCGCCGAAGCCTCCCGGATGGATCTCGATGTCCACAGCCACCTCAAGAAACCTTTTTTCAAGCTCAGCGGCGGGATGAAGCAGAAGCTGCTCATCGCCATCGCCCTCTCCAAGCAGAGCAATCTGCTGGTGTTTGATGAGCCCACCGCCAACCTCGACCCCAAAGGGCGAGAGCAGTTTTATCAGCTTCTGACAGAGATCGATCCCCAGACGGCGACGCTCTTTATCACCCACCGCCTCGATGAGATCGAAGCACTGGTCAATCGGGAGATCACCATGGATCTCGGGAAAGTGGTGAACGATGCGCGTCTTTAGTCTTCTCATATCTTTGGCATTTGTCCTCATGCTTAGCATCAATGGATGCAGCAAAAAAAGTACCAACGGAGCCGCCGTCAAAATGCACTGGGATCGGGACATGTGTGAGCGGTGCAAGATGGCGATCAGTGAGCGGAAATACGCCGTGGAAGTGGTCAATCCCGCGACGGGAAAAGTGTACAAATTTGACGACATTGGTTGTGCCATCTTGTGGTTTGACGAAGAGCACATCCCGTGGAAAGATCACGCCAAGATCTGGATCACCGACGCCAAGACCGGCAAGTGGATCGATGCCCGCACGGCCAAATACACCGACGATTCGATCACCCCGATGGCGTATGGATTGGCGGCTTTTACGGTGAAGACGTTTCCGGCAGGACATCAGGCGCATGGTCTGAATGATGCGATTGACACCATCCATGCAGTCGAAAAACTCAACCAAGCCAAACTCAAACAAGAGCAGGCAGGAGGTACTCCCCAATGAAAAATCTTTTTTTGATCGCCTACCTCGATATTCGCGAATCCCTCCGTTCGAAATGGTTTTATGTCTATGCGGTGGTGTTCGGCGGTTTGATGGGGCTGTTTTTTATCACGGGGGTTTCCGACTCGGTGGTGATGGGCTTCACGGGGCTGAGCCGGATGATGCTGATCTTCATCCAGGTGACCATCATCATCCTGCCGATCTTTATCCTCATCACCACGGTCAAATCGATCTCGGGGGATCGGGAGTCCAATGTCCTCGAGTACATGCTCTCCTTCCCCGTCAGTCTGCGGGATTACTACTGGGGCAAGATGCTTGGCCGCTTCGTTACCGTCTTCACCCCGGTCTTTTTCGCGCTGTTGCTTGGCGTAGTTTTCGGACTGGTACATGGCGGCGACATGCCGTGGCATATGATCGGACTCTATAGCTTATTATTGGTTTCGATCAGCTTTGTCTTTCTCGGGATTGCCTTTTGGCTCTCGACGATCGTCAAGTCCAGCGACATTGCCCTCGGCGGCGCGTTTGTGATTTGGATCACACTGCTGGCGTTTATCGACATCGCCCTCATGGGTCTCATGCTCCAAAACCGCCTCGACGACAACGTCATCGTGACCCTCGCAATGCTCAACCCCATCGAAGTGTTCCGCATCGGTGCAATCACCCTCTTCGATCCTGAACTCACCGTCATCGGCCCGGTCGCCTACTACCTGCTCGATACACTGGGCGCGACATGGCTGATGGTCTATGCCGTGGTGTATCCGATCGTTGTCGGCATTGTGTTTGCCTTTTTGGGGTACACTGCGTTTCGCAGGAAAGACCTGTTGTGAATGGGGAATGAGGAGTTTTGGTTTGCGTTGCTTGGCAACGCTTTTGGAGTAGGGACTTTAGTCCCGTCAAGTGGGGCTGAAACCCCAGTCCCGAAATTTTATGCTCGTGTAGGGTGTGCAATTGCACACCAAAAATCGCTTGCGATTTTATTGTAAAATACAATACCAAATCAAAAGGAGTCACCATGAAAAAACACTTTTTCGCTGGCATCATGCTGTTGCTCGGCGTATCTCTCCTCAGCGCAGGGGAGACCAATACAACGACCGCTCCCACCCCTTTTACCGGCAAGATCCAAAAACTGATGGTCAAACCACCCCTCACCGATCCAGCCTACAATATGCCGATCGATATGAAGTCCAAGCTCCTCTGTGAAGCGACGCTCAAAAATGGCAAAACCGCCTACTTCATCTCGGTCAAATCGATGATGATGGTGCATCTCCATCAAGACTACTTCAAGAAGCACAAGCTCCTCGACGATGACATCCAGACACTGTACGTCCACGACTACCTCACGGGAGAGAAGATCGAAGCTGCCAAAGCCGTCTATGTCTTTGGCAGTCGCATCATCGGCCCCCACGGCGATGACCTGATCCCGCTCAGCAGTGAGACCAAAGCCAAGATCTTCGAAGCCAAATATGGAGGCCACAAGATCCTCCCCTACGCAAAGATCGATCAAGGATTGATCCGATATTTGGATATGTGAGACCCGTTAAGCCATCGACACCTGCTTTGCGTTTGTAGCCTCGGAACCGGAGGCGTTATGCGGGCAGAGACTGCACCGCCGAAGGCTGATTAACACCCAACCAAAGGAGCCACCCATGAACCGCCAAACCCCCATCAACGAAGAGATCGAACTCAAAAACAACGTCTACATCGAGAGTGACACCGACCCCAAGGGGATCATCACCCACGCCAACGATTACTTTGCTGAAATCTCCGGCTATACTCCTGAAGAACTCGTCGGAAAACCGCACAATATTGTTCGCCATCCCGATATGCCAAAAGTACTTTTCCGTATCCTCTGGGATCGCCTCAAATCAGGTGAGAACTTCATCGCTGCGGTCAAAAACCTTGCCAAAGACGGCCGATACTACTGGGTCTTTACCGATTTTGAGACCGTACGCGACCCCGAAGGCAATATCTCCGGCTACAAAGCGATCCGAAAAAAGATCTCCCACCACGTCACCGACATCCTCGACCCGATCTACAAAAAAATGGTCGAGCTTGAGCAAGAAGGCGGCATGGAAGCGAGTGAACGCTACCTCACCGATCTGCTGGCCGAGCACGGCGATGACATCACGGTGGATAATCTGCTGGAGAATATTCAGCGGTTGTATTGATTGTATTTTCTGCAAAATCGCCAGCTTCGATTGGCCGAGTAAGGTGCGCAATTGTGCACCCTACACGATGCATCGTCAGTAATGCTTGTGGGGCTGAGACCCCAGCTCCTTGTTGGATGGGCGATGAACCATCCCTATCGCCGATACGCCCCTTCGCGAGATTTCACCGAAAGCACCAGAATGACAAGCCGATCGTCCTCTTTTTTGTAGATGACCTGGTATCGGTGCAGCCTCAATCGATAGAGCGTCTCTTCTGACCCTTGAACCTTTTTGATCTTTCCTGTTTTGAGGAGTTCGTTTTCATAGTCGGTTGAGAAGTGTGCCGCAAAGGTCAATAGTGACGCTTTGATAAACACGATATCCAGCGATTTTGCACCCTCGATCTGCTATCCTTGCGTAAAAACAAGGAACCCAATCCATGAAAGCCGTCATCATACTCGAACCCAATCAGCCGTTGGGGCTGCTGGTAAATACCGCTTCGGTACTCTCCGTGACTCTTGGAGATGTTGTCGAGTCGATCCGGGGCGTAGATACATACGATGCAGATGGTGTGCGCCATCCCGGTGTGATCCGTATTCCACCCCAAAAGAGACTGTTGTACAGCTGTGTGCACCACGTAGCATCAAGATAGAGCATCCTGTAGCTGCGGGCTTCTCCCTCGATGGGATTACAGGCATGGAGGGTTTCGGGATTGATAATGATGAGAGCCGAGGGCGTCAGCAGATCTGTTTGGGTGCGGTTGTCAAAGGAGACAATCCTCTCTGTAATCGCCCCGATGGAGAGTGTGGCATGACGGTGCGGCGTATAATGCGCATCCGAATCGTACGTGTAACGACACTCGACATGCGGTAGAGCTGGATCTTTGAAAAAGCGGTTGCGTTTTTGGCTCATGGGCGATTCTTTAGGGAGTCTCTATATTTTGACTGAGCGTCGTGATCTTTTGCTCCAGTTTAGGAAGATAGTTTCGTACAATATTATCGATAAAAGCCAGATCGACACCCTCATAATCGTACATTTCAAGCAGGAAATCCACTTTGCCGCGCAACGATGCCTCAGACATAAAGAATATCCCGCATGATGTATTTTTTGCCGGATCGCGATAGATTGTTTTTGGGAGCAAGATCCACATCGATATTTAAAGCTTTTGAAATATCTTGTTTGATCTCATCGAGTTTCTTGAAGCCGATGAAACCTTGAAACTGTTCAAAAAACGGTTGTTTGAGATGGTAGAGGATGTCCACGTCACTTCGGGGTGTCTGCTCACCTCTTGCGTAAGAGTCAAAAATGCCGTCAATGACAAAACCCTCTTTTTCATAAACAGGTTTTAATGATTTGATTTTACGAAGAAGATCATGCTGTGTCATAAGATGCTCCTGCTTGCAATGAGGGTATTATAGCACAGAGGCATTTGGGTTCCATACTCAAATTTAGACTATTTGGGCAGACACATGGGTCTGCCCCTACGATTTGCTTACCATCCCATGCACCAGCCGCTCCACTCCAAACACCACCAACCCAACCGTCAGTCCGATCCCCAGCTCCGCGATCAATGAGGGCCAGGGTTCAAACATGTGATGCAGCATCTCGATGTTGTGGAGGAAGATACCCCCGCCGACGAGGAGCATGGCGATGGTACCGACGACACCAAGGAGGCGGACGATCACGGGGAGGGAGGCAACGAGGAGGCGACCGAGACGGTCGGCGAGGGTGCCCTCGTGAGTGCGACGGATGATGCCAAGCCCGATGTCATCGAGGCGGACGAGGAGGGTGACGATGCCATACACACCGATAGTGGCCAGCACGGCGACGATGCTGACGGCGATGATTTGGTTGGCCAGTGGCTGGCCGGTGACGGTGCCCAGAGCGATGACGACGATCTCGATGGAGAGGATGAAGTCGGTGCGGATGGCGGAGGAGATTTTGACTTTTTCTTCAGCGAGGATCGCTTCGGGAGTTTGAGGGGTGGTCTTGGCCTCTTCGTCGTGTTCACCGCGATGGAAGAGCCATTCCCACACCTTCTCGGCACCCTCAAAGCTCAGGTAGAGGGCTCCGAGCATGAGGATCGGGACGATGACCCACGGCGCAAAGGCACTCAGGAGGAAGGCGATGGGGAGGATGATGAGTTTGTTGAGCAGCGAGCCCTTGGTGATCGCCCAGAGTACAGGGATCTCCCGTGTGGCATGAAATCCGGCGGCTTTTTCGGCGTTGACCGCCAAATCGTCCCCGAGGACACCGGCGGTGTTTTTGGCGGCGATTTTGGTCATCGTGGCACTGCTATCAAGCATCGAAGCGACATCATCAAAGAGGGCGAGCAATCCTACGGACATACGGGTATCCTTGACCGGGAGTGTGTCCCGGGAAATTGACCGTATTATATCATGAAGCGTACTCAGTTTACTTCATCAGATCCGCAAGGCTCTTCTGCTGGCTTTTGTCGCCGATCCACGTGACGGCGGCATTGACGGTTTGGTTGTGGGAGAAGACGAAATCGCTCCCCGAAGCTGACCGGTGGCAGGAGATACATCCGACCGGCATCCCTTTGGCGACGCGCCCGGCGAGTTTCATCCCTTTTTTGTCATCGGCAAAAAGCGAACCGTCGGCTTTGTACTTCGCCCAGAACCAGTCCTGATCGTCCGGGTCGTATCCGGGGACTTTGACCATGATGGTAAAGGCTTTGAGGTACTTCTTGGGATCGGCTTTGACCGCTGCGATGCTGACACCTTTTCCGCCGTAGTTGGTCTTGGCGATGACCAGTTTTCCGTCGACGATCCCTTCCATCACTTCGCGTACTTTGCCATGTGGAGGGCCCCCGACGTAGAGGTTATCATGCAGGCCGTCGAAACCAGCGGCGTGGAGCTTTTCCCACATGGTTTTGGCGAAGGCAATGTCATCCGGTGTGCCAAACGGCGGCTGCATCATCTTTGTTTCCATGGATGCTTTTTGTGGGGCATCATGCCCCTTTTTCATCCCCTCAGCGGACAGGATGCCTGTAGTGGCCAACAAGGCGGCGGCAGCCACCCCGAGAACGATTTTTGCTGTTTTCATTGTGTCTCCTTTGGTTTGGATGGTGCCAGTTTACGCAGGTGGTGTGTAATCTATGTGTATTGGATCCTGTTTTCTTCTTCATACGATCTCCATAAAGTATGCGTATTATCTTTTTGTCAAAACAAAGGAGACATCATGAAACGAACATTTAAGGGAGCGATCGCCTCCGTATTACTCACAGGTGCCGTTTTTGCCGGCAATACGACAGGACTGGATACTCAGACGCGATCCGCGCACTTTCTAGTGGATAGCAAGGGTATGACACTGTATACTTTTGATAAAGACGGACTCAACCAGAGTAACTGCAAAGGAGGCTGTCTGAAAAAATGGCCGAGACTCATGTCGGATACTGCTACACAGATCGCATACAGAATGCACCCACTCTATACTTTCTTCCAGGATGCAAAGCCTGAAGAGACAAAAGGTGATCAGGTCAAATCTGTCTGGCATGTGGTCTATCCGGCAAAAGGCTTCACGAAAAGCAGTACGGTAAAACTCTCCAAGAAAACAAAGGAGCAGCGTTATCTCACGGACAGCAAGTCCATGGCTTTATACACTTTTGACAAGGACAGCAAAGGGCAGTCAAACTGTACAAAAGGATGCCTTCAGAAGTGGCCTGCCTTTTATGCGGATGTGCAAGCATTGCCGAAAAATCTTCACAAAAAAGACTTTGGAACGATCAAGAGAAGTGATGGTACAATGCAGACGACCTACAAGGGTATGCCACTGTATTATTTCTTCAAAGATACCAAGCCGAAGCAGACCAATGGTGATTGGGCAAAAGGGGTTTGGCACCTAATAGAGCAGGGGGTCTAAGATGAAAAAGAGTAGCATTGTTTTGGGTAGTTTACTGCTTTTAGGTGGCATGGCCTCTGCCGCTGATATTTATCTCAGCGATGCGGCCAAAGTTCCTGATCTTGTCATGAAAGATACGGGGCTGGGGTTTAAGGACATTGAGGGGTATCAGAACTACAGAATCGTGGCCACACATTTCAGAAAAGATAAGCACGAGATACGTTATATCCTTGCCAACCCTGTGGCATACAATGCCCTGAGAACCCATGCTTCAGTCATGCCTGATGGGAGTAAGGTGGTCAAAATAGGGTGGAGTGTCAAAGAAATGAGTCCTTTTCCCGCTGCACTGGAAGCGGACAAGATACAGAGGGTGGAGTATATGATCAAAGACAAGACCAAGCACGCCGAGAGTGATGGGTGGGGGTACGCACGATTTGTCAAAAAAGAAGGTACCTACCAGGCATGGAAAGGCGATCCCAAAAGTTGTGTCGCCTGTCATGCGTCTGTCAAATCACAGGATGCGCTGTTTACCAAATTTCAAACGATGTTCTAAATGAAAAAACGCATCTTGATTGTCGAGGATGAAGAGAGTATCGTAGGGTTTATACGTAACCGACTGGACGATCAGATGTATGAGGTGGACATCGCTTATGACGGCAGAGAGGCGATGTCGAAAATCATCGCCCATACTTATGATTTGGTGACGCTGGATATTATGCTGCCACATGTTGATGGCTTCGAGATTTGTCAGGCACTGAGAAAAAAATCCATGCAGACACTGATCATTATGATCAGTGCACTGGATACGCTTGAGTTCAAATCCAAAGGGTATGCCTGTGGGGCAGATGACTATATCGCCAAACCTTTTTCAGCCAAAGAGTTAGCCATGAAGATCACGGCTATTTTGAGACGCAAACACGAAATGAAAATGGAGAGTGATACCAGCATCTCTCATGTCATCCTCAACGAAATATCCAAGGAGATTCTGGTCAATGGGCACGCAATCGAGTGGACCCCCAGTGAATATCTAATTTTGCGAACCCTCATTCAGAACCGGCATCGTGTCTACAGCCGTCAAGAACTCTCTGAGCTGATCTATGACCACTATCTGGGCGAGATCGATGAGCAGGGGATCAACAGCCATATCTACCATATTCGCAAAAAAGTCGAGCCGTTTTTCGATAAGGATATTATCAAAACGGTCAGAGGAATGGGGTACAGAATCTATGAGAATTAAATCGTTTACGATCCTGGTCTATATGCTTGCTGGATTGGCTCTTGCAATCTTTACCTCTCTGATGACGTATGTCATCATCGGCAAGCCGATTGGAATGCTCATGGTGAAGCAGATCATTATGGTGGTACTCTCGGTTGCACCGGCTATTGGCGTGCTGAGCTATTTTTTCGCACACTATTTATCCAAAAAATTTATTTGGATCGAGCAAAGACTGGAGAGAATCAAAGCGCAGGATTTTGAAAGAGATGAGAGCCAAACGGCACTGGTCGAGATCAATGATATCAACCAGAATATCAACATCCTTGCTGAAAAAATGGACAGATTGATAGCAGACTTGAAACAAAAAAATAAAACACTGGCAGACCTTCTGGTTTCAATGGCACACGACATCAAAACACCCATTACAATACTCTACGGCCACATGGAAGAGATAGAAGATGGTCTGGTCGACCCAAGTATGTTGCCTGAGGTGCTTGCACACATGAAGGCGGAGCTGACATTTATAGACGAGTTGACGGTGGACATGCTCCAGTATATAGAGTCCATGGGAAATAAGAGGGGTAGGCGAAACATCGCTGTATTTGACATACTGCAGGACAAAGTTTTACCGCTCCTGCCCAATAAGGAAGGCGTGGTTGCTATCAATACTGTTGATGAGAATTTACGTCTCTCTTTTAATTGTACAGACTTTAAGCGTATTTCAGTGAATATCCTCATGAATGCTGTCAAGTTTACTGAACAGGGGTATGTGAAAGTCTACAATGAAGAGAACACCATTGTGTTTGAAAATACTGGCACAAAGATAGATCTGGATCTCAGGGAAGATATCTTCAAGCCATTTTATACGGTGGACAAAAGTAAGAACCGCAAACAGAGTGGTTTTGGGCTTGGGCTCTCCATCGTCAAAAATCTCAGTGAGAACAATGCGTACCGTTGCTTTTTGTACGCCAGTAGTGACGAGAAGACCGTATTCAAGCTTGAGCCTCAATCCATAAATACTACGCAAATACACTCCGAAGCTGGGGTGATGAGCTGACGTGACGATGACTGGCTACACAGGCATCACACACAACCATACTATAATCTTGGCATAATACATTCAAAAGGAAATTTCATGAAAAAACTGATCCTCATCCTGATCCTCGGATTCTCACTCCAGGCCAAAGAGCAGACCATCGCATTTGCCGCTGGGTGCTTCTGGGGCGTAGAGAAGCATTGTGAACACATCCCCGGTGTGCTCAGTGCCACCTCAGGGTATGCGGGAGGCTCGTACGCTGATCCCACATACGATACGGTACTCAAACACCGCTTTGACAACGACACGGCGAAGAATTTTACCGAGACGGTGCAGGTAGTCTATGACGATACCCACGTCAGTACGGAGCAGCTCATCCGGGAATTCTGGGAGCTGCACGATCCTACGAGCGGTAACCGGCAGGGGAATGATCGGGGCAACAATTACCGCAGTGCCCTTTTTTACACCACTCCGGAGCAGAAAGCCATCGCACTGCGGACGCGGGATGTGTACCAGAAGCTCCTGACCCAAGCCGGATACGGGAAGATTACGACCGAGATCGCCCCCCTCAAACACTTCTATCCGGCCGAAGCGTATCATCAGGACTATCTGCAGAAACACCCAAACGGTTACTGCCCTGACCACGCCACCGGGGTGAGGTTTTCATCCGATACGATACCCAAAGGGGATACCATCATGCCATTGGGCGGGAAAGAGATCGTCGTGATTGATGCGGAGGATTGCCCCTTTTGTGCCCGGTTCAAAAAGGACGTCACCGACGGATACCACGGGGATGTTCCCCTGCGTACGGCACACAAAGACCGATTGAAAGGATTTACGATCCAAACTCCGCTCTACGCCACCCCGACGATCCTCTTCATCGAGGATGGCCGGGAGGTGTTCGCCCATCGGGGGTACCTGAGTCCCAAAGTCTTCTATCAGGCACTGGGGTTGTTCAAGTTGGGGCAGAAGAGCGAAGCCTATCGGGTTGCGTTTGCCCAGGGGACGGATGGTCGCTTCTGCAAGCAGTATGACAAATTCAAAAATACCTCCGACGGTGTGTTCGTCGATCGCCTCTCAGGAGATGTGCTTTTTGATACCCGCGACCGGTTCAACTCCCACTCGGGATGGCTGAGCTTTTACAAAGCCGTCGATGGATCGGTGATCGAAAAAGAGGACAACCGCTTCGGGATGCACCGGGTCGAAGTGATCGCCCGCAAGAGCGGTGCCCATTTGGGGCATGTGTTCAATGACGCTCCGGGGGGTCGCCGACGGTTTTGTATCAATGCGACGGTGTTGGACTTTGTGTCGCGGGATACAAAGAAACAGTAAGACCCCAATCCGCGTGTACGCCCGCCATCAATCGTGATCGGTGACGGAAGATCAACGGCGGTAAAAGTGCTCTTGGAAAAATGCCTCTACCATACTGTCAAATTTGGCCATCCGCTCTCGACCCTTTGGGAGCTCTGAACGGAGGTGCCGCATCGTCTGAAGGAAACCATCCACCTCATCGGGGAGGATCGATTGAAACCACCGTCGGATGTGTTTGGCAAAAGCCGGAGACGCACCACCCGTAGAGAACGCGACGGTCAAATCCCCCTCCTTGACAAACGAGGGGAAGATAAAATCGCAATAGCGGGTATCGTCCACGCTGTTGACCAACACACGTGTATCGCGGGACTCTTCATAGATCTGACGGTGGAGATCGATCGTATCGGTCGCGACGATCACCATATCAAAGCCCGCGATGTCACCGGTACGGTATGGCCGATGGTAGAGGGTGAGGCAGTGCTCACCGATGAGGGTGTGGGTCTCTATCGACATCTCAGGGGTGATGACGGTGATCTCTTTGGTGAATTGGACGAGTTTTTCCAGCTTCTCATGGGCGATGGCACCACCACCGACGACGAGGACGTTACGAGTCTCCATATCCATCAACATAGGGAAATAGGCCATAAAGTTCCTTTGGGGGGTCAAATACGAGGGGGGGTCGTCATGGATCACTTCGCATGGGGGCGAGAATCTACGCAACGCAAAAACCCACGATACGCACGCGCTTCATCTGGATAGTGACCAAAATGTTGGCGATGAAGCGTCGCACAGCGGCTGGGGGTCAGGAAGCACCCCTGATAGTGGGTCGTCCCCTGCTGGGTGCTCTTGTGGGTATAGCAGACATTGAGGAGAGGATCTTCGGGACGGGCTCCAGGGCGCTCCGGATTGTAGAGGCGTTCGACATAGAGGGGGCACGGTACGGCATGTGCTTTGGCGGAGGAGATCCCTGGCTTGAGATGGAGTTCGGTTCGTGTTTCCTCTTCATACGGTTTGGCGGGGATGTCCACTTCGAGGGGGTAGGGGGTGTCCAGGCTGAGCGATTTGTCTGTCCCCACCCATACCTCTCCGGCATCACACTCACCGCCGCAACGGTAGCGTCCTCGGCTCTGGGTAAGATTGTGATCGCACATCAGGTACTGCGACATCCGCTCCTCACGCCCACTCCGATCGGTCAAGAGCAGTACCATCGGGTGCGTGTCCTGCACATCCCAATCTCGGGGCACGACGAGAATCATCCGCGCAAAAGACTCAGGAGGGGTGAGGAGAATATCATCCGCACGATACGCATAGCAACGGTGATAGCTGCCCCCCATTAGCCAGCTCCCCATCACCATCATACTCCAAAACATTCGATGCAACCCTACCATAGCACACCTCCCACGTGTTTTTCCCCATTATACCAAAATCCCATGATGTTTCAAAATCTATAATGGCTCATTATGATACGTATAATATATGATCTTGATCTATATCAATCTTCTTTAAGCTCAGTCGCTCTATAATACAAAAAATAAAATTAGGAGTAAATATGTCTGAAATAAAAAAAACCCCCGTGGAAGTCCCAGGTGCAACGGTGCCGTTCTATACCTATACGATTGGTGAAACGCAGTATTTCGAGTTTGATACGTCGATGAAAGGACCGCCGGAGCCGATGGTCAACGCGATGTCCGGGCTCAAGATGGTGACCGATGCCAACAAGCGTCTGGCAATGATCAACCACAAGAAGCCAATGGGGCTGCTGAATAAGATTGGGGAGAATTTTGATCTCCTTGACGAAGAAACACTTCCCGACGGTAACGTGAAGTTGGTCTTCGGATACAAAGCTGGCGCAAGTGAAAAAGCTGATCTCAATGACAGTGAGTGCGACGGATAAATCATGTTTAACATCTCCCGTGATTTCGCCCCACCCATCAAAATTATCGAGCCGTTTTTTATAATCGGTTCGATTTTTTATGCGCTGGGGGTGCTCTTTTTATTGTTCCTCGATCCCTCAAGCGGGCACGTCGATCTCGTGACGGTCGGCTGGGCGCACTGGTTTCTGCTCGGATTTGTGATGATGATCATCTTCGGTGCGATGGCGCAGCTGATCCCTGTCGTAGTGGAGGTGGGGCATTTCTCAGTCGATCTCTACTACATCATCTGGCCGTCTCTGCTGATCGGGACGCTGACGATGGTCGTCGGATTCTGGTGGATGCCGTATGTGTTGGCGTACGGTGGTCTGTTGGTGTTGGTGGCGATGGTGACCTTCCTGTTCGAGACCTTCCTGACGCTCAAAAAGGCCGAACGGATCACCCTCACGGTCAAGAGCGTCCTGTGGGCCAATATCTTCCTCACCGTAGCGATTGTCATCGGCTTTTTGATGGCATTGGCGATCGGTGAGGGGGTGGTACTCGATGTCTCCAAATGGCTCGGGGCTCATGCCGTGCTGGTGCTCGGAGGCTTCGTGACACTCACGATCATGGGGCTCTCCCTGATTCTGCTGCCGATGTTTGGCCTCTCGCATGGATTTGATGAGATGCCCATCACCCGCGCGTATCAATTGATGGTCGGTGCCGTGATCGCCTATGTGGCTGGTACAGTGATCGACTGGAGCTGGGTGCGCTGGATCGCGCTGGTGGTGGCGTTTGTCTCCGTGAGCTTTTATGGCTATCAGATCTGGATCATTTACCAAACCCGTGCCCGCAAGGCACACGACATCTATGCCCGGACGATGTATGTCGGCTACGGATCACTGGCGGTGGCACTTGTGCTCGGGATCGTGACGCTGTTCGTCTCGAGTGAACAGGTGATCCTCTCGGCGGCGTGGTTTTTGATCCTCGGATTTTTCAGCTATTTGATCAACGGGCATCTCTACAAGATCGTCCCGTTTCTCGTCTGGTTTGAGCGCTACAGTCCGCTGGTGGGCAAACAAAAAGTCCCCATGCTCAACGAAATGCTCCCCGAGCGCAAAGCCGAATGGCAATTTTGGTTTACCTCCACCGGCCTTGTCGTGGGGGGTATTGGGCTTCTCTTTGGGAGCAGCAGCCTCTTCCATGGCGGCGTGACGCTGATGGTGGTCGGTGCGGGCTTCATGCTCAGCAGCGTCCTCTCCATGCTAAGCTACGGCAAAGAACTCAACATCTCAAGGACAGAAAACAATGTGTAACATAACCAAAGAACAGGTACTCGACTCCATCAGTACCGTCATCGATCCCGAAGTGGGATTCAACATGGTCGAACTCGGCCTCATCTACGGTGTGGAGATCGACGATGACTGCAACGCCAAAGTCACCATGACCCTCTCGACCCGCGCCTGCCCCCTGCATCAGATGCTGGAGCAGTGGGTACGCGAAGCGGCCGAACGTACCGAGGGGATCAACACAGCCACCATCGAGATCGTCTGGGAGCCAGCCTGGAATGTCACGATGGCAGCTGATAACGTCAAACAAGCCCTCGGAGCGATGTAATCATGCGCGATGCCCTGCGCCACATCTACGGCAACGGCATCGTCTTTTTCTACTACCTCAAATGGCCGTTTCTCCTCGGGTATCCGGCGCTCATCTACGGAGCCGACTACCCCCGCCACTGGTCGATGGATGCGATCTGGGTCTATTGTCTGGCGTTGATTGTGAAAGATTTTGTCTATCTATTTGTTTTGAAGAAGCGGCACGGAAATAAGGCGTAAATTGTCATCTTCCGATCGCATTTGGCCGTTGTCGGGTATCCTACATCCAGACATGAGCCATTTTTGGCTACACTTCTTCCAAAACAGGATGTAATGTATGCAAGACAAGCTTCTCTACCAGATGCAAAACACCTTCCCGATGATCGATCGCCCTTTCAAAGTACTCGCCGATGAGTTGGGCACCACCGAAGCCGACGTGCTCGCCACCGTGCAGACGCTCAAAGACGAGAAGATCATCCGCCAAACCTCGGCGATCTTTGACACCAAGCGGCTGGGGTACACCTCCTCTCTCGTCGCCTTCAAAGTTGCCGAGTCCGACATCGACCGCGCCGCTGAGATCATCAATGCCCACCCCGGGGTCAGCCACAATTACCTGCGCAACCACGACTACAACATTTGGTTTACCATGGCCGTCGCTCCTGACAGCCGTCTCGGACTCGAAAAGACCATCGCCATCCTCAAAGAGCAGACCGGAGCCGAGGATGCCATCATCCTGCCTACAATAAAAATGTTCAAAATCTCGGTCAAGATGGATACCACCGGCACCCGTGCCAAAAAAGAGAAGGTCAAAAAAGCCGCCCACAAAGCCCTCGATCTCACCCCCCGTCATATCGACGTGATCCAAGAGCTCCAAAAGGACATCACCGTCACCGAAGAGCCCTTCCGAGAAGCGATCGACCGACTGGAGATGACCTATGACGAATTTTTCACCATCGCTCACGCACTCAAGGATGCCGGCGTCATGCGCCGCTTCGCCACGATCCTCAACCACCGTCGCGCCGGCTTTTCTGCCAATGCCATGAGTGTGTGGAGTGTCCCTGAGGCCGAGGGGGAGCGGTACGGCAAGATGCTGGCGGAGTTTTCCGCCGTGAGCCACTGCTACCTACGTCCGATATACCCCGGCTGGCCGTACAATCTCTTCGCCATGGTACACGCCAAGACCCAAGAAGCCTGCGACACCCTCATCGAGGAGATGGCCGCCGAGACGGGACTGACTGAGTACAGCAAACTCTACTCCACCCGAGAGTTCAAGAAACAGCGTTTAGTCTATTTCGACAATGCGTTTGCGGCGTGGGAAGCGGCCAACGGGTGAGATAGCCATGAAGCACCCTCTCGATACCCACCCCTTTTCACTCGTCCTCTCCGGCGGCGGAGCACTCGGGATCGCTCATCTGGGAGTCCTGCATGACATGGAGCAGGCCGGACTGGCTCCGGCACAGATCGTGGGTACGAGCATGGGAGGGATCGTCGGGGCTTCGCTGGCGATCGGGCTGCATGAAGCACAGATCCGTGCCAATATGGACGACTTCATCCGTATCAGCCGCTGGCTCAACCTCTCGTTTGAGGGCAACTCGATCGTCAAGGGGCGCAAGATCCGGGCGATCTTTGAAGAAATATTTGGCGATCGTACCCTGCAAGACACCACCATCCCCCTCACCCTCATCGCCACCGATCTGTTTACCGGAGAAAAGTACCTTTTCACCCCCGAGAGCACCACTCCACTCGTCGATGCCCTGCTGGCGACCATGGCGATCCCGGGGGTCTTTGAAGAGCAGCATATCGACGGTCGGGTGCTTGGAGACGGCTTCCTCTGCGCCAACCTCGGGCTGGATGAAGCAACCCACGACTCTATCCTGGCCGTCGATGTCCTCGGCACTCGATCCTTCACCCCCACCCTGCCGGACAATTTCTTCAAGACCGCCAACGTCATGGAGATGATGGATCGCTCCCTGCGTCTGCTGATCCTCAACCAAACCCGAAGCGCCATCGCCCGCACCCAATCAGAGGGCAAACACCTCACTCTCCTCGAACCCGACACGGCCGAGTTCAAAACGTTTCATTTCAATAAAGCTGGAGCGATTCGGGAGCGGGGATTGGGGCTGATACAAACAATATCATGATCCTATAAAAATTTTCGCAGAAAACAGAACCAAGATGCCCCCATCATTTTTTCCATATATTACTTTTTTGGCACCGAATCTCTTCACAAATGATGCAGTAAAATTCCTCAAAAGAGAGTATTTTTGATGAAACAAACCCGCATGGCAAGACACGTGACGCTGTTGAATTGATACGATACGTGCGGGTATAATAGCCGACAAACTGCGAAAAAATGGAAGATACAATCAAAAAGAGGAGAAACAAAAGTGTGGTAGCAGAGGGGGAACTCGAATCCCCGACCTCCGGCTTATGAGACCAGCGCTCTAACCAACTGAGCTACCCTGCCACACAAAAGAGACCGGCATTCTATCAAAATCAATCTTAGTTGTCAATGAATTTTTCATTTTTTAACATTTTATTTTATAACTCATTAAAGTTTAGTCAATACCACTCACTATTTTTTAGAAATTAGAGAAAAAGTATTGACATTTTTAGAAAAACTCACTAAAATTACGAAAATTTTGATACAAGGAGCATATTATGACCTTTCAACCATTAGCCAATCGTGTCCTGCTGGAGCAGGAAGAGGAAGTGACCACTACCGCATCAGGGATCATCATCCCTGATAGTGCCAAAGAGAAGCCCCTCCAAGGGAAAGTACTCGCCGTAGGTCCCGACGCCGAAGATGAAGGTATCGCCGTGGGGGATACGGCCGTCTTCGCCAAATACAGTGGCACCGAAATTACGCTTGACGACAAAGAGTTGCTCATCCTCGAGAGCAATGACATCCTCGGACTATTAAAATAATCATACTATAAAGGAAGTAATCATGGCAAAAGAAGTATATTTTTCCGACAAAGCACGCAACGGACTGTTTGCAGGTGTCACCAAGCTTGCAGACGCAGTCAAGGTCACCATGGGACCCCGTGGTCGTAATGTCTTGATCCAGAAGAGTTTTGGCGCACCGGCGATCACCAAAGATGGTGTCTCCGTCGCCCGAGAGATCGAGCTGGACGATGCGCTGGAGAATATGGGAGCCCAACTCGTCAAAGAGGTCGCCAGCAATACCGCCGATGAGGCGGGTGATGGTACGACGACGGCGACGGTCTTGGCACACAGCATCTTCAAAGAGGGACTGCGCAATATCACCGCCGGTGCCAATCCCATCGAGGTGAAACGCGGGATGGACAAAGCAAGTGCCGCCATCATCGATGAACTCAAAAAAATCAGCGTCGAAGTCAAAGACAAAGAGCAAATCGCACAAGTCGCTACCATCTCAGCCAACAGCGATGCCAAAATCGGTGAGCTGATCGCCGAAGCGATGGAGAAAGTGGGCAAAGACGGTGTCATCACGGTCGAAGAGGCCAAAGGGATCAACGATGAGCTTGAAGTGGTCGAAGGGATGCAGTTTGACCGGGGATACCTCTCACCTTACTTTGTGACCAACAGCCAGAAGATGACCACTGAGATGGACAACCCCCTGATCCTTATCACGGATGCCAAAATCAGCAGTCTCAAAGACCTCATCCCCCTGCTGGAACAGACGCAGCAGAGTGGCAAACCACTCTTGATCGTCGCAGACGATGTCGAAGGGGAAGCACTCACCACACTCGTCCTCAACCGCCTCAAAGGGATTCTCAACATCGCCGCTGTGAAAGCACCAGGTTTTGGTGACCGCAAAAAAGAGATGCTCAAGGACATCGCTGTCCTCACGGGTGGTACGCTGATTACGGATGAGTTGGGATTGAGCTTGGAGAAGACCACTGTGGATCAGCTCGGACAAGCCGGCCGCGTCGTCATCGATAAAGACGATACCGTGATCGTCGATGGCAAAGGGGAGGCTTCGGCCGTCGAAGACCGCATCAAAGAGATCCGCACGCAGATTGATGCGACGACCAGCGAATATGACCGCGAGAAACTCCAAGAGCGTCTTGCCAAACTCAGTGGTGGTGTCGCCGTCATCAAAGTGGGTGCCGCGACTGAAACGGAGATGAAAGAGAAGAAAGACCGCGTCGATGATGCCCTCTCTGCTACCAAAGCTGCTGTCGATGAAGGGATCGTCATTGGTGGGGGTGCTGCTCTGGTCAAAGCGGGCAACGCCGTCACTCTGAAACTGGAGCACGATGAGCAAGTGGGAGCTGAAATCATCCTCCGTGCGATCAAAGCCCCCATCAAGCAAATCGCCGAAAACGCTGGATTTGACGCGGGGGTCGTCGCAGACAAAGTGGCGCATTGTGAAGAGGCCCACCATGGCTTCAATGCAGCGACGGGAGCATACGTCGATATGTTTGACGCAGGGATCATCGATCCACTCAAAGTGGAGCGCATCGCGCTGCAAAATGCCACATCGGTCGCCAGTCTGCTTCTGACCACCGAAGCAAGCATCAGCGAAATCAAAGAAGACAAGCCCGCAGCCCCAGCCATGCCAGACATGGGTGGTATGGGCGGCATGGGGATGATGTAGTCCTCACCCTCTCCCTCCTGCCTGAGATTCTCTTCGTGAGAATCTCGGCGTTTTTATATCTTTCTCACATCTCCCTCACATCTTTTCAACCCCACTTACCACTTTTTCTTGAGCTCAGTTTTGGCATATTACCCCACTCACTAAACATCCAAACATTTGTGTGTTTAGTGAGTGGGGTAATGGATAAAACATAGGGCAATCTGGGAACGTTTTCTATGGGAAGATTTGGAAAATAGGGCAGGGGGGAGAGTGGACAGATGTCGCACTCTCGTGTGGATTATCGAGATGAACAGGCACTCACGCCTGGGGGGGTCGTAGGCTGGATGGCTTCGTTGGAGGCACCACCCTCTTCATTGATCTTGTCGATGAAGGCCAACGTTTTGCTCGCAGCTTCCTGGAAACGCTGTGCAGTGGTGCTGTCGGGCTTGTGGTAGGTGACCGGCATACCGGTGTCGCCACCGACGCGGACTTCGGGCTCGATGGGGATGCGTGCCAACAACTCAGTGTTGTACTCATCGGCGACTGCCTGAGAGGTGCCCATGCCGAAGATGTCGTACTCCTCACCATCACCCGGGCAGATGAATCCGCTCATGTTTTCGATCACGCCGGCGGTGGGGATGTGGAGCTTCTGGAACATATCGAGGCTTCGGCGGCTGTCGTCGAGGGAGACTTCCTGTGGCATCGTGACGGTGATGCCCGCCGTGACCGGTACCGACTGCGCCAGCGTCAGCTGGGCATCGCCGGTTCCGGGAGGCATGTCGATGACGAGGACATCAAGTTCACTCCAGAGGATGTCGCGGAGGAACTGCTCGATCGCCTTGATGATCATCGATCCCCGCCAGATGAGTGACTGCCCCGGCTCCATCAGCGATCCCATACTCATGATCTCGACACCGTAGGCTTTGAAGGGGACGACTTTGTTGCCTTGGATCTCGGGTTTTTGATCGGCGATCCCCATCATGCGGGGGATGTTGGGGCCGTAGATGTCGGCATCGAGGAGGCCCACTTTTTTGCCCTGCATCGCCATGGCGATGGCGAGGTTGACCGAGGCGGTGGATTTCCCTACGCCCCCTTTGCCGGAGCTGACCATGAGGAAGTTTTTGACATGGGGGGCGATGTTTTTGCCGGTGGTGGCGTTGCTCTGCTCACGGGGAGGTTTGGGGGCACTGATTTCGACCATCGTATCGGCAAAGCCGAGTTTTTTCATCTCCGTTTCGATGTCCCCGATGAGCTGCTGTTTCACCTCGTCGGCACTGGAGGTGATGTCGATGGTGACGGTCACTTTGTCCCCATCGATGTCCACTTTTTTCACAAAACCGAACGAAACGATGTTTTTGGTAAAGCCAGGATAGCTTACGTTTCGTAACGCTTCAAATACGTCATCTTTTGTCATATTTTTCCTTTATGATTAAACTTTGCGTGAGTTATACCCTACCCAATCTTAAATCAGCATGAAATCGGAGTCATTTTGTCTACATTAGATTTCGTGTCCCGTTTTGTGACGCATCGTCTCCCATTTTGAAGCCAATCATGTGTATAATAGTGTATCAAATTGTTACACAAGGGGAAGATTTGGACGACATTACATTGGTATTACTTGCGGCAGGCAGCTCGACCCGTTTCGGAATGGGAGCAAAGAAACAATGGCTCTATCAGGGAGATAAGCCTCTCTGGCAGAAGGTGGCCGACGATTTCAACGGTGCCTTTGACTTTGCCAACGTGATCGTAGTCGGTGCCATAGAGGAGATCGACTACATGCAACTCTTCGGTGACTATGAAGTTGTAGCAGGCGGTAACAGTCGCCAGGGATCGCTCCGAAATGCCCTCGAAAAAGTTGGCACACCATACGTCCTCGTCAACGACGTCGCCCGCTGCTGCCTCGACCTCCCCATGATCGAGCGGGTCATCGCCCGCAAGGAAGAAGCCGACTGCATCGTCCCCACACTCGGCGTGGTCGATACCCTCTATGTCGGAGCGGAAGCCGTAGACCGTGACCAAGCACGTCTCATTCAGACCCCACAGCTGAGCCGTACCGCCCCCCTGCGCCACGCCATCACATCGGAGACCGACTACACCGATGAGAGCAGTGCGATCCGGGCAGCGGGGGGATCGGTGCTCTTCGTCGAGGGCTCCAGCCACGCGCACAAACTCACCCGCCAGGCCGATCTGGCTAAACTCCCCTGCCTCATCTCGCCCGCCTCCGATACCTTCACTGGAT